>JABTUZ010000001.1:0-300000 GCA_015075105.1 Leptospiraceae bacterium
TTCAGAGGCCTGATGTCTGAGGTCGGAATATCCAAGCCTAATTGGCGTTGACCGTTTTTTGAGAATCTGTATTCTCCTTTTTTATTCCCTAACTCATATTTTTCAGGTGTTTGCATTCCTAAAGACATATGAGGTCTTTCATTATTGTAGAGCCACTGCCTTTGCAAGCAATGTTTTTAACTCTGAAATATTATTAGGTGCATACGGCATCAAATACTCATTCTTGATTTTCCCATTCACTCTTTCAGCAAAAGGATTTTCATAAACATCTATCGCCATGCTATTTTTCATCTGGTGTACACGCTTCAACTCAAGAAAAGATTTGCTGTAATATTGACCGCCACCATCAGAATGAATAATGCAACCTGTCACTTCCATCTTCGATTTTTTTCTTGCTTTAATCGCCATTAGCAATGCCGCATAACTTGTATTTTTAGTGAACAGATCGGAACTCGCTGAATAACCAATTTTTTTTCTACTAAAAAGATCAACAATAAATGTCAGGTAATAAAATATTTCTGCGATCCTGAAAAATTGGTTTTATTTTCCCAATACCAAATGATTGTCTCAAAGAAAATTTTTTTTTAATATCTACGGAATATTCTTCTTCAGCCAGATCGACCATCTTTTCTAAAAAATCTATCTTCAATTGTTTTTGACCGAGGACTTGTTCCAACTCTCGAATTTTTTCTTTGTATTGAGTTAATTTATTTGTTTCATTCTTCAATTCTAAAACCTGCCGGATTCCTTTCTTCCTATATGAAGAAAAAGCATAAAGCCATTTGTAAACACAACTTCTGCTCACTTCATATTCTCTAGAAACTTCTGTCACTGACAAAAGATTTCTATCAATATCGTTTACTATTTTTATTTTCAGAGGCTTACTGAAATATCTAAGCTGCCTGTTATTTCCTTCTGGTCTTTTTTTAAATCAATTTTACTTCCCATTTGTTTGTCGTTTTAAACCTCAAAAAACGGTCAACGTATTTCAGTACAAGACAGAAATAGTGGTGGTGGAATTTTTTGCAAATAGGTTTATCTTGTAAATAGTGGTTTTGAGCTTTAGTAGAGTTTTTGAAATTTCGCGTTTAGTGCAGATTTTACACTTTTCGTGCTAAAATGTGGGATCTCCACTCTTTTCTGTAAAGTGCATGCTTTATACCAATTGTTCACCTTTCACGCAAAAATGTGGGAACTCCATCGTTTTAGGGAATTTCAAGAGATTACGCATTTAATACAGATTTTGGACTTTTTATGTAAAAGCTAAAAAAAAATTCTAAAAAACGATAAAATTTTTTTTCTAAAGCAAACTTTTTTTACCTTATAAAGAAGAGCAGAAAAATTTACTTTAAGGAGAAATTTATGAACCCACAAAAATATGCAGAAACCCAATCGAGCTTGCTTGTTCCAGCAAAATATATGGACGAGTTCAATAGAAGAACAACGGGTTTTTCGAGACGAAAATATTTACACGCATTGCTGAACAGATACAGAAATGTGATTCTTTGGGGTACTTTTGAGAAAATGGATAGAGTAAAGAAAGCGTATCAAGAAGTCGGACAAAATTTGCAGAAGAAGAATTTTACCCCGAATAACGAGGACTGGATTGAGCTTGGCATTCTTGCAGACTGGCTTGGCACCACAAAGACAGCTCTTTTTACTCTTTTGTTAGTGCTTGACCTTGCCGAATGGGACATAATTCTCCCCAGTCGATTCTTCGAGAATGGAGTTCCCACCCCGGTAACCACGATTGCGGGGGGATCTTACCTCTCCAAGAGAAAAACGACCCGCTACAACAGACTAAAACGACACAAACCTGACGAATAAGAAAAAAAAGCCCGAAAATAAAACTGGAAGAATAAAGGCTTTTGGGTTATCATATATTTAAACAAAATGGATTATGGATCAACCCGGCTTTGCTTTACTGAATCTTTTTTCACGTTGAAAAAGTTCAAAACTGCCGAAACTTAGAATATGGAAAGAGAAATTGAATCAGAATTAAATCCTGAATTATTCGATATGGTGAAACGGGGGCAGCTTTCTGCTGAAAAAATCCTCACACTAATTCAAATCAAAAGAACAGTAGATCGGTTTTCTTTTACAAAATTTACTGATGAAAAAACTTTGGAAGAGTTAAAATCTAAGTTTGGAGTTTATCTGGATATTATTACATGGGGTGATTATTTTCAAACAGAAATTGGATCTCAGTTTTTTTCAATGAACGACGATGAATTTCATAAAATTGCGGATACCATAAGGTTTGACTTAATTTCGGCTCATTTAATTTTTTCTGAGAAACCTTCTTATTTTTATGACAAAGTAAAAGGGGACGCTTTAATTTCTAAGTGTCTTGATGAAAGTTTTAGGACAGAGACTGATGCAGAAAATATTCATCTTGAAATTTTACTTGAGTATTTTAAAAATATGGAGCTTGGGAAAAAACCGCTTTCTATTTCGGATCGTGCATGGTATGAAAACTTTGAATTTAAAAAGGTAGCAGTGTAATGAGTTTAGTAGAATTAGAAACAATTGATGTAAATAACAAAAAAATAATTGTATTGTATTTAAACAATCCTTCTTCAAAAAATTCCATGAGTGAGAAAATGGCTGAAGAGTTCTCCAAGAGTTTAAATTCTATCAAAGAAATTTCATCAGTATCTTGCCTCATTCTTGCCGGAAGAAATGAAATATTTTCTGGAGGGGGAGACCTTGAGTTATTAAAATCTTTTGCTAAAAAATCAGAAGAAGAAAATAAAAAGTTCATGTATGATTTTTATAATAGTTTTCTTGGAATAAGAAGGCTTTCAATCCCAGTGATTGGTGCAATTAATGGCCATGCGATAGGCGCTGCACTATCTCTTGCATTTGCTTGTGATATTCGAATTTTTGCAAGAGAAGGAAAATATTCTTTTAACTTTGTAAAACTTGGAATTCACCCTGGAATGGGGGCATCCTATATTACCGAGGAGCTTTTCGGGAAAAGTATTTCTAACGAACTGCTATTTTTAGGAGATGCTTTTTCTGGAGAATGGGCACATTCGAGAGACTTGTGTATAGATTCAGTTCCTAAATCTGAAGTGGTGAAAAGATCGGTAGAAATTGCAATTTCGTTTACTGAAAGCTCTTCCATGGCGTTAAAATTTTTGAAATCCAATATATACGATGATTCTAAACTGCAAGAAGCATTAAAAAAAGAAGCTATCGCACAAGCGAAAAATTTTATATCTGAAGATTTTCAGGAAACAATTCGCTCAATTCAAGAAAAAAGAAAACCTGTGTTTAAAGGAATTTAAATCATTTTAAGAAATCATATTCAAGATAGTTTAAAAGATACTTGCTGTTGGGAAATTCTCCTGTAGCTTGAAAAATTAATTCTTTTGGATCGAATATTCTGCCTTGTAAATGGATTTTCTCTTTTAGCCAATTCAAGAGTATGGAAAAATCTCCACTCTTACTTACACTTCCTAAGAAGTTAGGATGATTTTTTGCAAAAAAGAAAAACAATTGTGCAGAATAAATATTTCCAAGTGTGTATGTAGGAAAATAACCAAAGGCTCCTCCACTCCAATGAACATCTTGCAGCACACCTTCTGAGTCATTTTCAATTCTTAAGCCAAAATATTCTTTCATTTTTGAGTTCCAAAGTTCAGGAATATCTTTTATTTTTAAATTTCTTGATATTAGTTCTCTTTCTATTTCAAATCTAAGTATAATATGTAAATTGTACGTTAGTCCATCTGCCTCTACTCTGATCTTAGTCTTCTCTGTTGAATGTAGATAGTCAATCAAACCTTGCAAATCTATATCTTTGGACGTTAGTTGGAATCTACTAAGCATTTTCGGATAAAAGAATTCCCAAAATTCTCTTGATCTACCAATTTGATTTTCCCACAATCTACTTTGAGATTCGTGCAATCCCAAAGAAACAGAAGAAGTTAGAGGAGTCGGAAAATCATTCATTTCACCTAAACCAAGTTCATAGAGTGAATGCCCTGTTTCGTGTAAAACTCCAAATATAGAAGACAATGGATTCGCTTCGTCGTATCTGGTTGTAATTCGTTTATCCATTTTTCCTAGGCTCGTAGAGAATGGATGCTCGCTAATATCTAATCTGGATCTAGAATTGGGCAGCCCTAAATATTCGGGTAAAATCTCATTAAAAGATTTTTGTAAACTTTCGCTGACTGTTTTTTTAAAAGGATTGGGGTATGTTTTTGATTTCTCGATCAAAACAACAAGAGATTTTTTCAAACTATGAAATAGTAGTTCTAAATCTTTTGCAGTAGTCTTTGTTTCATATTCTTCTAATAGAGAGTCGTATCTTTCTTCTTCGTATCCGTACAATTCTCCCATTTCTTTTATAAGATCTACGATTTGTGTAAGATTTGGTTCAAACTCTTTAAAGTTGTTATTTTTTCTGGCATTTGCCCAGACTTGATGTGAAATGCTGGTTTGTTTAGAAAAATTTTCCACTAAATCAGTAGGAATTTTTAAAGCACGATCTCTATCTTTTTTTAATATTTGAAACTCCCTTAGTAAAATTTCCTTATCGGGAGGATTTTTTTGAATTACTTCATTTTTTGCATCATCAATAAGCCTTGTGAATTCTTCAGAAACAAACATATCGTGGTGCATCTTAGCGAGTAATGAAATTTGTTCGGAGCGATTTTCAGCCGCATCTTTTGGCATCATTACTTCATAATCCCAGTGTAAAACACTTTGTATTTCTGAAAATTTTACAATTTTTTTGTAGTAATCTCTGTATTTTTGGAGTTTATTCGTCATAAGTTTACACAGGAATAAATTTTGATAAAAAGTACAATAAGAAAATGTTGACTCTATTTCACAAAAAAAAACAATGAAAAAAGTCAAATGCGGGCGTGGTGTAACGGTAGCACAGCTGCCTTCCAAGCATCTAGAGTGGGTTCGAGTCCCATCGCCCGCTATGATTCATTCCGGTCGCTTTTAAAATTCAAACACACAGGGTAAGATTATGAAACCTCAAACATCTGCGATTCATTGTGGAGTTGCAAAAGATTCTACATTCAACAGTGTAATCACACCTATATATCAGACTTCTACTTTTCGATTTGAAGATGTAGGGGTAACGAAAGGGTATGATTATTCAAGGACTGCAAACCCGACAAGACGTGCTTTGGAAGAAAATCTTTCAGCCTTGGAAGGGGGAGTCTCTGCACGAGCAGTGACTACAGGAATGGCTGCAATCACTGCGGTTTTAAATTTATTTCAATCGGGAGACCATATACTTTGCACAGATGATTGCTATGGTGGAACGGAAAGACTATTTCGTCATTTTCATTCCACATTTAACTTGCAGGTGACATTTGTAAATATGCAAGATTTAGGTTTAGTCAAAAAAGAAATTCGACCCAATACCAAAGTAGTTTGGATTGAAACTCCAAGTAACCCACTTCTAAATATAGTAGATATTCAAGCGTTAAGCGACATTGCACATACGAATAATGCTATTTCTGTAGTTGACAATACTTTTCTTTCTCCTGTGTTCCAAAAACCGTTTGAGCTTGGAGCAGATTTGATCATTCATTCTACCACAAAATATCTTAATGGACATAGCGATGTAGTGGGTGGAGTTGTAATTTCAAAAACAGAAGACTATGCAGAAAAAATTCACAATATTGTGAATAACTTAGGTTTGAGTGAAGCTCCTTTTGATGCATGGCTTGTTCTTCGAGGAATAAAAACGCTGTTTTTAAGAATGAAACAACACGAAAAAAATGCAATGGATATAGCGAAATTTTTAGAGGTTCATCCTAAAATAAAAAAAGTAAATTACCCGGGTCTAAGCTCTCACCCTCAACATGCACTTGCGAAGAAACAACAAACAGGGTTCGGCTCTATGCTTTCTTTTGAAGTGAAAGGTACGGTTGAAGAAGTGAATAAAATTTTGCGATCAGTGAAAATTTTTTCGGTAGCTGAATCTCTTGGTGGAATTGAATCTTTGATTTGCCACCCGGCTACTATGACCCACGCAGGAATGGATTCAGCTCACAGAGAAAAAGTAGGGATAACTGAAAGAATCATAAGGCTATCCATCGGAATAGAAGACGTATCGGATTTGTTAAAGGATTTAGAAGAGGCATTAGGAAAGATTTGAATTTATAGTAATACTTGTATAATTTCAAATAGAATGTAGCAAATTATTCTCTCCAGAATGTTGCCCAGAAATATCCAGCAAGCACAAGCCAAGAAATAATTTGTCCTAGAAAAAAAGAAAGCCCGGCCCCTGTGACTCCAAATTCAGGAATGAGTATATTGTCTAAAATAACCCCGGCGAATAATCTTATAAATGCTAGGATTGCTAGAATCTTTGGTTTTCCCATTGCAAAAAGTGCGATTCCAAATGGTGCAAATACCAATTGTAAAAGATAATTTGGATAGAGAATTTTAAATACAACTATTGAGTCTGAATACTTTCCTGCAAAAAGTAAGTCTAAAATCCATTCTGCTAAAAAAAATCCGGGAGATAAAAATATTGCAAAAATAAATGCGACTGTTGCTGATTTTAACAAATACTTTTTAAAATCTTCTGTATCAATGAGCTTGGCAAGCCCGGGATAGATAACAGAATTTAGAGTAGAAAGGATGATTCCAAAACCACTAAATAATTGTAGTGCGGTTCCATAGACAGCGATTGCCTCAGGTGGGTGGTATTTGCTTATGAAAAATATTTCAAGTCTGTCTGAAACAATTGCAAAAATAGACGCAAGAAATGCCCAAGAATTAAAAAGAGCAAGCTCCTTAGTACCTTTTTGTATGTCTTCTTTTGACGCTCCCCAGTTTAGTTTTTTTCGATCAAATACAAAAAAGAAAAGCACAAGAATAAAAATCGGACTTAGAGAAAATATTGCCAAAATATCTACATACCCTAATATCCCTACAGTAAAATAATTTGTGATATATAGGGCTAC
Source organism: Leptospiraceae bacterium (assembly GCA_015075105.1). Classification (NCBI taxonomy): domain Bacteria; kingdom Pseudomonadati; phylum Spirochaetota; class Leptospiria; order Leptospirales; family Leptospiraceae; species Leptospiraceae bacterium. The sequence continues at coordinate 6,951 of JABTUZ010000001.1, forward strand.
AAGTCGAATCAGATTGCCTAAGGGATTCCACAAGGCGAGTGAGGTATAATCTCCAAAAGAAATAAATACGCTTTCAAAGTAGCTTAAAAAAGAAGTACCAAGTCCTCCTACTACTAAAATAAAAATAATCAATGGGTCTTCAGAAAAACTTAGAAAAAATACCAAACCCAAAAATAATAAAAATAGAAAGGAAATTGTTTTAATGAGAAGAGAAGAAGAAAGAATCATTCCGATTATTTTTTTATTTTCTGTAGCTGGAGCTAAAAATTTTACAAGAGCTGAAGGTAGACCAAATTCTGTGATTGCAAGTATAACCGGAACAAAGCCCAAGTAGTACTGAAAATGGCCATTCTCAGATTTAGTGAGCAGGTTGACCGCATAGATCATAAAAACTAAATTGCAAAGAGATGAAAATACTTTGGATACAGCAACGAACATCGAGGACTTAAAAAATCCAGATTTTGTAATTGAAAGAAAATTTGATTTGATTTGTGCTATCGTCATACAATTAGGTTTTCATATACTTCCCGTTGGCTACTTTATACAGTAAGTAAGGTGTAATGCAAATCAGAAAAAAGTTCAAAAGGAAGTACCGAATATATCTAAATAAAACTTCATCATGAAAATATTTTTTTGAAATACCCCCCAGTAGAAAATAAAAAAGCAATACTCCGATTAAAATAAAAATACTTCTAAATAGAAAAGAAGAAATTGTAGTTACCATATCCCAATCAAAATAATTTTCTCCAAACTTGTACTTTAAGAATAAAATTCCGGAAAAAAATCCGGCAAGGGAACCACTGGCTGCGATTACAGAATTTAAGGACTGGCTGTGAATTTCGTTATTTGCATGGCTTGACACTAAAGTTACTGGCAGGGTAATTGCAATCAGCGCAAGAGAGATCGAGCGTATCAGTGAAATTAGTTTTTTGCTGTCCATCTCTTTTAAGGAAGGAAAATCCGGAGATAGTTTAAAAATCCATTCAATAAGAATAAGAGAAATAAACCCCATCAATAAACCGCCTATAACATCTCCGGGGTAGTGAACTCCCACATACATTCGGCTTAAAGGCACTGAAAAAATCATAAAAAGAGAAAAGCCTTTCAAAAATTTATTTTTAAAATGAAGAAAAAAAATCCCCCAGATTAAAATAGCGACATGAGAATGACCTGAAGGGAATCCAAAAGATTTTTCTTCGGCACTTTTCAATAATTGTGTAAAGCTATTGGATAGACCGGAAGGTCTCGGGCTTTCAAAGTAAAATTTTGCAAGTCCATTCAAAATGCCTGTACTTAAAATAGCCACCCCTAATTTAATGCCCAAGTTTCTTGAGTAGCAAATATATACAAAAGGCAGTAGAAAAATAAAGAAGGTTATCCCACCGGAGTAGTGACAAAATACGGAAATTGCTTTAAAAAACTCCCCCAAGATTCCTTCCGGGTGTGGTATAGATTCTAAAAAACCATTTCCGAATAAAATATTGTTATCGAGTAGTGTTTTATATCTCATTTTAAAAACTTTTTTATTTTATCGTTAAAAAAGAAATTCTTTTTTAGAGTTAAATCTAAATGTATAAAATATATATATATTTATAAAACGTCTTGATTTTTGAATGTTTTTATGAAAGTATAGCGAGAAAGGCAAATCTTATGACTGAAAATATTGATAATTGGCAAGAATTTGAAAATACTTTAAAATTATTTACACTTCCTCGTGAAGCACCTGTGCTTGCACTTAGGACTTTGTTGGAGCTTGTGTACAATGTATCTGTGACAGGGACAGAGCTAATCCCCAAGGCCGGTGGGGCTGTGATCGTGTGCAATCATACGGATATTTTAGATATACCTGTTCAGGGTGTGTATTCTCCCAGAAAGATAGTTTTTTTGGGAAAATACGAAATCTTTCGACCTCAAGATACTATAATAGAGTATTTAAGCTCTCCGAGTTCGCCATTTCAATCTTTTCCTTTAAATCTTCTAAAACCTCAAATTGAAAATCTACTCAATGCGTTTGGAAATGTATATTCAAATCAATTGCAAAAATGGGGGAGTATGCCGATTATTCGTGGACATATTGGAGAAGGAGCGGGTGCTAAAGCAGCCGTAGCCTATTACGAAGAACTCGAAAATTATATGGTATCTTTGGTGAAATCAGGAGAAATCCTTTCGATTTATCCTGAAGGAACAAGGTCTGAAACGGGAATCATCGCACCTTTTAAGGCACTTGCAGCAAAAATTGCAATTCGAGCACAAGTGCCGATTATTCCGTCAGGTATAAATGGAGCTTGGAGAATGTCTGAACCAAAGGCATTTTTATCAGGGCAGGCTTTTAAAACTAAAATTACATATAATATCGGGATGCCTATTCTGCCTGATGATTTTCCAAAAGGACACGAAAAAAAGAGTGCCAAAGAATTAACTGAAAGGCTTGAAAAGGCAGTGTATTTTTTAGCTCACAATAGAGAGAGACGAGGAAAACCCAGAAGGGTTACTACAGTGTTATAAAATACGTAGTTGATGTTTCTACATCCGTATAAGTATAATTGGAATTACGTGTTTAGGAAAAAATATACACTATCCGCCTAATTTCTTTAAAATTTATTTTTTTTCGACCCTTTTTTTCTACCTTAGTATGTAATGGAGAAGAAAATGATTATAGAATTGTATGAAGTATTACTGGAAATTCACGCCTCAGAGGTATCTGCCAAAAAAGCAACTATGGCGATTGAAAAATTTATAGTTGACAGAACTCAACAAATTCGTCAAAATTTAGTAATGGAAGAGTTCGTTCCGATAGAAAAAGAGCAAATTGGAATCCGATCTGAGATTAAATTTGTCGGAGAAAAAGTTGATCTTAGGTTTTCTGAAATAGACAAGAGGATGGGTATGGCTATAGACCAGATGAAGACCGGGTTCGTCGAGTCTGACAAAAAAATGAATCTTGTTATAGACCAGATGAAAACTGGGTTTGCCGAGTCTGACAAAAAAATCAATCTTGTTATTTCAGAAATGAATAAAAGGTTTCAGTATATGGAAAAACTTCAAATAACGATGCTTGGTTGTTTATTAGGTCTTGTTATTAAATTTCTGTTATTTTAAGCGGAAGCAATGGTAACACCTTGCTTCCTAAAGATTACAAAATTTCGAACTGATAGATACAAAAAGACAAGTTAGCCGACACCCTAAAAGGCGACCGTGCAGACAAAATCGGTTGACAATTAACTGACCCAAACGAGGAATAAGAAAAATAGTAATTGTAAATATCCTTGATTTAAAAAAAGACCAATGACAGACAGAATTGCAAAACCATTTTTAAAATGGGCAGGTGGAAAAACACAGCTCATTAACGACATTGAAAAGGCTTTGCCCAATGACATTACAAAGGACAAATTTACCTACATAGAACCCTTTGTTGGAAGAGGTGCAGTTTTGTTTTGGATGTTAAACAACTTTCCAAACCTACAAAAAGCCGTAACAAATGACATTAACGAAGACCTTATTAACACATACAAGACAATTGCATCAAAACCAAAAGAACTGATTTCAATACTTCAACTTACAAAATGAATTTCACGGACTTGAAGGCAAAGACGAACAAAAAAAAAGAATATTACTACTCAAAAAGAGAGCTTTACAATAAAAGAAAAGAAGAACAAAGCGGACAAGCCGCTTTGTTTATTTTTCTCAATCGGACTTGTTTCAACGGACTTTATAGAGTGAATCGAAAAAACGAATACAACGTGCCAATGGGCAGCTACAAGAGACCGACAATTTGCGACAGAGAAAATATTTTGGCAGTTAGTCAAGCATTGCAAAAAGTGGAAATTCTTTGTGGCGACTATGAAGAAACTCTGAATTTCGCTGATAACAACACTTTGTTTTATTTCGATCCACCTTACAAGCCATTGAGTGAAACTTCTAATTTCAATTCGTATGCAAAAGACGAATTCAACGATCAAGAGCAAGTCAGATTAAGAGATTTTTGCCACAAACTTGATGCACTAAACCATACTTGGATTTTGAGCAATTCAGACGTTAAGGGAAAGGATGAAAACGACAGTTTTTTTGACGACTTATATTATATGGTAAACAATGCAACTTAAATGAAACAAAACGAGGCAGTAATATTGGCACTAGAAAAACTTGGAGGTGTTGCGACATTAGGGCAACTAAATCAAGATGTTCTAAAGATAAAAGATTGCGTATGGAAAACTAAAACTCCTTTTGCAAGTATTAGAAGAATTGTCCAACTTGATAAAAATATTTATAAGATTAAGCCAGGTTTGTATGGATTAAAAAAAATGAAAGCTGGTATTGAGAATAGAGGCATCATACTCGAGACTAGTAAAAATATTGACTCTAAAGAATTACAGGAGTTTAATCATTCTTATTATCAAGGACTACTTTTAATTATTGGAAACTTGAAGGGCTTTTCTACATTTGTTCCAAATCAAGATAAAAATAGAAAATTTTATGATGAAAGAAAACTAAGCGAAATCAGTACGATGAATGAGATACCGAAGTATTCTTATGATAGTATTGTTAAGAGAAGTTCAACTATTGACGTTATTTGGTTTAATGAACGAGCTTTACCTCATTCATTTTTTGAAATTGAACACTCTTCTGATATACAAAATTCATTGTTAAAATTTAACGATTTGCAAGATTTTAACTCTCGGATGATAATTGTAGCTGACCGTATGAGGAAAATTGATTACACAAGCAAAATAAAGTATTCTTCTTTTAATGATTTATCGAAATATAATCGTGTTACATTTTTAGATTATGATACTCTAATTAAACAATATGAAAATATTATTGAACAGAAAGCTTTTGAAATACTTTTATAATAGATTTTTTATCTATGGAAACATTTAAAATTGAAATTCAAGAGTTCTTATCAAGAATAATTGAAGTGGAAGCTGAAACAAAAGATGAAGCAATTACAAAGGTTCGTCAATTGTATAGGAATGAAGAAATTGTTTTAGACAGTGATGATTATGTTTCAACAGAAATTGGAACTTTTCCAAAGGAAAGTATTATATCTTTTGATACACTCTCTAACGGAGCAAATTTTTATCTGATTGAAGGAGAAAATATTACATTTTGGGGAAATGATATTGTATCAAAAGTTGTTCAAATCACTCCTCAAGTATTCGACCTAATAACAATTAATGATATTCCTCTGAATGAGCCTTGTGAATTTATTGAAGACATTGATTATAAAATATTTACACTACTATATTACTCGAAATAATTGGAGTTAAGATAAGTCTCACGGCTTCGAATACATAAACGAGTTCAATCGCAAATGGCTTCCATTAGTTCGAGACAAACAAACAAATGAAAGATGTTTGGAAACTTCCAGCGATTGCACCTTGGGAAAAATCGTGTGGCAAACACCCGACACAAAAACCACTTTCAGTTTTGACAATCAGCAAAAACCGAAAATTGGAAATTGAAAACCCAAAAACAGCTGCAACTTACAGACAAAAAATTGGTGGTTTTAACGACAAAAAAGAAATTGAATTGTTTTTATTAGAAGAACCAAAAGAAGAGTGTGCATAAAAAAACCGCCAACTTTTCAGCTGGCGGATTTTCTAAAATAATTTCTTTAGTGTAGATACTAAAGATTATTTATTTTGCTCGGTTAAAGGAACAATAGCCATTGCAAGGATTTCAGGTCCAAGAGTAGCCATTTTTGCAACTACAGTAGCTTTATCAGCGTCTGTTCCTGTCCAAGGGATTGCAGATGTCCATTCAGCATAGCTTAAGTATTGTCCACTGTTAGAGTCGTAGAGGAATGCTCTCACTCTTGCAGTATTCATACCTTTTCCAGCAATAGTTTTTACACCATCACTGTCAATGTGAGCACCAAGTAAGAAACGTGGTTTGAAAGCAATTTTAAATCCTTTTTTGTTGAATTTTTCTGCGATCAATTTTTCAGCTCCTGCGATACCAGCAGAAACAGCAGGTGGAAGAGCGCGAACAAGTTTTACAACTGGTTGCTCAGATCCGCCATGCACATCTTTGGTTGGATCCCATTCTTTATGAAAATCTGCCATGTGGTAAACGTTCCAGCACATTTCGTGGCTAAGGTTAGCGTTGAAAGGTGGTAGAAGGATTGCAGGTTGAAGAGAAATCCATCTTGGAATTTTGTTTTCATCAAGAGTAGATCCGAGAATTGCAAGCATCAAAGCTCCTGAGTTTGCAACAGCTTGAGCTCCATCACCGAAACCATGAATGTCGATTGGAAGAACAATACCTTGTTGCTTTTTCCAGTCAATTTTCTCTTTGAAGTTAGGATTTGCGAGTTTGATAGTTCCGCCGCAAGAAAAAGCGAAAACTGCAACCATCGCAAGTACAGCAGCGTTTCTAATGAAACTTTTTGTCATTTTTAATCTCCTTAAAAATATGTTTTGTACGACTTACCATAATAGCAAAATCTTCGCATGGACTTTTAGTAAAGCGAAAAAAGACGAGAAAAATCTCGTGTAAGCCAATAAAATAACGTATTGACTTAGTGAAAAATTAGTCAAACAAAAATTTCCGAAAATTTTCAACGAAGATTTTTAGTGAAAAACCTCCCATAAACCACAATATTTGCAGTAAAATAAGAGAAAATAACGAGTAGAAACACTTCAATAAACTGAAAAAAGCCTTCTGAAAAAAAACTATCCGATAAAAATTTCTGAAATTGAATTTTTGTAGAAAATGCGACATAATTAAAAATAAGATAGGATAAAATAAAAATACCTAAAAATACTAGTTTCGATAGAATAGATTTTCTTCTCATCATTGGATCCTTTTTTTCATTGTAAACGGGAATTCACTAATTTCCAAATCTTTTTCGCATTCCATCTGACAGGCAAGTGCTTTTGTGAATCCCATTTGTGTATCTTTGAAACGGATCATACAGTTTTCGCAAGTGCCTGCCCAGCAGTGTTTTTGTAGGCTTAGATCTAATCCATCGTATTCCATCGAAATAAAATGAAATGCCCGAAGGAGTGAAATTTTTGAAGGAACAAAATATTCTTTTCCTGCTATTCTGATTGGAACGAGATTTTCTTTCCAGTTTTCACCAAAAATCAGCGCGTAAGATTTCTCTTTGTCTGTAAGCATTTTATTGACCTTAACTCCACTTTGAAAAATATGTATAAACGATGAAAGCCTTTTTAGTTTTAGACAACGGAGAAGTGTACGAAGGTGAATCTTTTGGGTACGAATCTGAAGAAGTCGGTGAAGTCGTATTTAATACTTCTCTTTCTGGTTATCAGGAAATTTTAACTGACCCTTCCTATTGCAAGCAAATCGTTACAATGACCTACCCGATGATTGGGAATTACGGTGTTTCCGATATAGATATGGAATCAGATAAGATTTTTGCAAGCGGACTAATCGTAAAAGAATACGTTCCTATCCCTTCTAATTTTCAAGCTAAGGAGCCACTCTCGGATTTTTTAAAAAGATACAAAGTTCCGGCAATCCAAGGAATAGACACAAGGAAATTGACTCGTTTTATTCGTAAGAACGGGTCTCCCAATGGAGGTATTTTTGTTGCAGACTCTTATTCGGACTCTTTTTTAGAAAAAGTTAAGCTGTTTCCAGGATTAGAAGGAATGGATTTAGCAAAAGTGGTATCCACAAAAGATCGTTATGATTTTGGCGACCATTCTGGTAAATCTATGAAGGTAGCAGTCTATGATTATGGTGTTAAATTAAATATCCTCAGGAAATTAGACGAATCCGGGTTTGCGGTTACAGTTGTACCTGCTCTCTATCCGATAAAAACTTTAATGGATGAAAATTTTGATGCCTACTTTCTCTCAAATGGGCCGGGTGATCCAGAGCCTTTGAACTATGCAATCGATACAGCAAAAACGATCATTGGAGAAAAACTTCCTCTATTTGGAATTTGTCTTGGACACCAGATTATAGGTCTTGCGATGGGAGAGAAAACTACTAAGATGCGATTTGGGCATAGAGGCGGGAATCAACCTGTTCAGAATACAATTACGAAAAAAGTAGAAATTACCGCTCAAAATCATGGATTTGCGGTTATTCACAATTCTGGCTCTGGGACAAGTGTAAGCCACATCAATCTCAATGATTCAACTTTGGAAGGATTTAAGCCGGATAAAAATCCGGTCATGGCAGTACAATACCACCCGGAAAGCTCTCCGGGCCCGCATGATGCGGAGTATCTATTCAAGGATTTTTTTGAGATGGCAAAGTCTCATAAAAAAAATTAAAGGAGAGAATTTATGAATCAAGGACAAGACAATCTATGGGGAATTCCCATAGGAAAAGAATTTACAGCAGAGGCATTGGTTAGAGACCTTTGGGATCCTATGACCGATGAAGTTTTTACACCTAAACATTTTATTGGTCTGGGCTGGGGAATTAACTTTTACGCAATAGCAAAAAAATTCAACTTACTGTAATTGCTCAGTAAAATCAAACCCCGATTTTTTTCGGGGTTTATCTGTTGTTTGGCAAATTTGTATTAAATCAATTTTTATGACAACAATCCGATATAGAAAACTTTTCTCTTTATAGATGCGTTATGCGAGATAGATTGCGGACTTTATTTATGAGGCTACTTTTGAATATGAAGTATGCAATTTTAATATTTTTACTTTTTGGTTTTTGTTCTGACGATACTGAAAAGATATCCAGAGAAAAAACTATCAATGAAATTATTGTAGCAACTCTTTATAAAATTGGAGAATGCAAACAATTTCCAGGATATTTTTTGGTGCCACCCAAAGAGCCATACAAGTATGGGGTGGATGCTTGTGTTTTTTCTATTATTCGAACTCCCTGTCCTTTTAACCAATACCCTTTGATTTGTATTGAAATGTATAAAGTAGATGTAAAAGGAATCGGTCCAAAAATTAATAATTCCATCGAGAAAATATTTTAATCATTTTTGATTTATTTTCGTATTTCCGTAAACAGTTTTTCGATTCTTTCTTTTTCGTTATCAAAGTTGAGGTATATATTTTCTTCTGCCACTTTTAAAATTGCACAAGAAAAACTAAAGAGGATCGTACTCTTGACTCCATCTTTTCTATATACAATGGCAGAATTGTATGCCGGAAGACATCTTTTTGACTTTTCAGGGGTATAGGCAAATTTACCATTTTTCAATAATGACTGAATTTGATTCAATAGGAAAGTATTCTTAACTTTTATCTTAAACGTAGAAATCGTTTCAGGATCAATGTCGTCTAACGTATCAGGCAATTCGTAGTAGGTTATCAAATCTGATTTCTCGACTACTTGAATCCCTCGAAATTTTGCCGGAGGACTTGGAACTTTAAGGATGGGTTTATCATCCTGTGGGGTATTTTTTACACTGCATCCGTAATTTATAAAAATAAAAAATACGGTTAAGGAGAAATTCAAAAACAGGCAGTTGATAATTTTTCTTGAAAATATTTGAAATGGGAGTTTTTCCATGATTGTATATAATAACGGTATCTTTTCCTTTTTTTGTCAAGGTCTTCACCAAAACTTCTATCATCAGTTACATAGATTCTATCCACTGCAAGCTCCCTAATTTGTAAATTTTTATATTTTGCATAAGCCCAGAAATCCATCGGAAAGGCATAACCTGTTTCGTAGATTTTATGTCCGATCAAAGAGCGGGTAGTGTATCTTTTGAATCCACAAAAAGAATCTGTAAGATTCCAGTTATATTTTTTATTGATTTTTTCGGTAATTTTTTTATTGATTTGAACTCTTTCGATAGGTGCATTCCCTGAAGAGAGTGAGTCTTTGGAATATCTTGTGCCGCTAATTATGTCTATATTCGGGTCTTCTTGCCTAAATCGGATCAAGTCTTTGGGTTGGTGTTGGTCATCGCAATCCATCGTGATTATAAAAGGATAATTGTTTCGTATAGCAAAATCAAATCCTGAAAGAAGACTTGCACCATAGCCCTCATTTTTCGATTTATTGATAATCCGAATAGAAGGGTTTTTTGTTTTTTCATTCTCAAGGATACTTCCAGATGAATCGGAAGAGCCGTCGTTCACAAAAAGAATATCTGCGTATTCTTTGCATTCTGTATATGTTCTTTGTGCTACATTTTCTAAGGTAGGTGCTTCATTATAAACTGGGATAACTATAAGTGTGTCTTTCATTTTTTTACAATTCTTAGACTATAATGGAAAAATTTATAATCGACAAATTTTGAAAAGAAAATATAATGTATGTCCTTGTAAGGAGGAAAAATTAGAAAATGAATAATTTAACGATTTTATTTTTTATCGGTTGGGTTTTTACAAATTGTGCTTCAAAAAATTCTGATGTGAAAGGGACTACTGTAGATACAGGTTACAAGACTGCTTGTGAAAAAGTTTTACGATGCGATAAAAAATGGCAATCTATCACCGAAAAAGGTTGTGTTCAGGATTTAGAAGAATTAGGGTTTAGGGATAAAATCATTTCTTGTATTGAAAATACAAGTTGTGAGAATTTAGATACAAAACTTTGTGTTTCTAACTCAGTGAAATAAGGCTAAACTATTTCACATAATATTTCGCTATCCGAGTTTTGAATTTCTCCTATAACCTCAGATTGCATATCGTTGTGTTTTACAAGGCTTTTTTGTATTTGGTTTAACCCAATTGGGTTTACTGCAATCAACAATCCTCCCGAAGTCTGAGGGTCGCAAAGTATTTTTAGTGCAGTCGAGTGCTCACTTGGATTTATTTTTAAGTCGATGTTATTTTTCAGATAGGCCATGTTTCGGTTTGTACCTCCCGGAAAGCAGTTTTCAGCTAAAAGCTCAAGAGTATAAGGTAAAATAGGAATTTTATGAAACTGGAGCACTGCCTTTAAGTTTGAATCTCTAAGCATTCCTGACAAGTGACCGGCTAAACCAAACCCGGTCACATCGGTTGCAGAATGTACGAACTCAAAATTTTCTACCATTGAATTTCTTGCATATAAATTTAGTCTCGCCATATTTTGAAAAACAATTTTTTCGATTTCGGGACTGGATATATTTTTCTTGATAGAAGTAGTTAAAACTCCAGTTCCGATTGGCTTTGTCAATAAGAGAAGGTCTCCTTTTTTGGCTCCTCTATTTTTGATGATTTTTTTCGGGTGGACAAGACCTGTTACAGCTAAACCAAATTTTGGCTCTGGGTCATCTATGGAATGTCCGCCTACAATTTCAATCCCTGCTTCCTTAACCTTGTCAAACCCCCCTCTAAGTATATCACCTAAAATTTCTTTACCGAGTTTTTCTATCGGGAATGCAACTAAAGAAAGTGCCGAAAGTGGAGTTCCACCCATTGCATATATGTCGGATAACGCATTGGCAGCGGCAACTTGACCAAATTTGTAAGGGTCGTTTAGTATCGGTGTAAAAAAATCTGTAGTCTGTACAATGGCTAACTCACTATTTAGCTGGATTACTGCTGCATCGTCTCCAGTTTCAAACCCCACTAACACTCTTGGGTCATTGGATTTAAGGCGAAATTCTTGAAGTACATCATTCAACTGTCCTGGCCCCATTTTACATCCGCAACCTGCTCCATGGGATAAGTCCATGAGTCTAACTTCTTCTTTCGTTTTCATACATCCTCATTTTAAGTTAATTGTATCTTTGAAATTTTTTTATTAGAGAATTCTCAAATTTTTAAAGAAAGGTTGTTCTCTTTTAAAATACCGAGAAATTCTTTTTCATCTATAATTTTTACTCCAAGCTCTTTTGCTTTGTCTAACTTGGATCCGGCTCCATCGCCTGCAAGTAAATGAGTGGTCTTAGAGGAAACTGAAGAAACCTTTTTACCACCGTAGTATGCAATCAAATTGAGAGCTTTTTCTCTTGGATGAAAATTTTCAAAACTTCCCGTAACGCACCAAGACTGTCCCGCAAATACTAATGTATCGGATTTTTTTAATCCGGAAGATGCAAATTGGAGTCCGAAGTCTTTTAGCTTTTGAATCAGTTCTAAAATTTCTTTATCTTGAAAATGGTTTATGATTGAGTCCACAGTCCTTGGACCCAGACCATGAATATTAAGTAGTCTTTCTTTTCCATCGGGATTTTTCACTACGTTTTCAATTTTCTCGATAGAATCAAATCCGTTTTCGATTAAAATTTCAGTAACCTTGTGACCTATTTCAGAAAGCCCTAAAGAAGGCAGGACTATTTGAAAATCCTTAGTTTTTGACTTCTCAATCCCGCTTAAAATAATTTCTACACTTTTTTCACCAAGGCCTTCCATTTGGATCAGGTCTGATTTTTTTTTGTGAAGCTCATATAAATCAGGAATATTTTTTATAATTTTTTGATGATAAAAGTTTTCAATTTGCTTATCCCCAAGCCCTTCTATATCCATTTGCTTTTTTTGACAGAAAAAAATCAGTGAATTCATTTCTCTCTCAGGGCAATGTTTATTCGTGCAAAATAAATCTACGGATTCATCAATTTTTTTTAGTTTTGTACCACAGGAAGGGCAGTTTTTTGGAAGTTGAAATATTCCTTTTTCCCCGATTTCGATAACTTCTTCTACAGCAGGAATAATTTCTCCTCTTTTGGCGATTAGAACTTTTGCACCGATTCCTACTCCAAGTTCGTTTATAAAATCTTGATTATGGAGTGTTGCATAAGTCACTGTTGTTCCTGCAAGCGAAACTGGATTTACTTTTGCGCGCGGGGTGATTTTCCCTGTCCGGCCTATTGCAAAGTCAATGTCTTCTATAATCGTTTCTTTTAACTCAGCGTCAAATTTGAACGCCCTCGCCCATCTGGGAGAGTGAGATGTTTCGCCTAACGTATTTCTGTCTTGTAAATTATCTAATTTCACTACAAGCCCATCAACAGGGTAGTCTAATTTTTCTTTTTTCTTTTTAAAATCTTCGATGATTTTTGGAATATTTTTGCCTGTAGTGAATTTTGTATCTGAGGATACTGGAAAACTGAATTCAGACAATAATTCTAATAATTCGCTATGAGTTTTTATTTTCCCGTAGCCTTCTGGAAAATACGCATCGTACGCAAAAATTTTTAGAGGTCTTTTTGCTGTTTGAGAAGAATTTTTGTATTTGATGGAACCGGCTGCAAGGTTTCTCGGATTTGCAAATCTTCCATCGTTTTCTTCATTCACACTTATGAAGTCCGTGAATGTCATATAGACTTCTCCTCTCACGAAAATCGAAAGAGGCTTTTTTAGTTTTAAAGGAATATTTTTTATAGTACGAATATTTTCAGTAACATCGTCTCCTACACCACCTGTTCCTCTCGACACACCGTTTACTAATTCCCCATTTTCATAGTACAGCACAATAGATGCACCATCAATTTTCCACTCTACAGAATACACTGAGTTTGGGTCTGTTTTTTGTATCCAACTGATTAATTCTTCTATATTGTAGGTATTTTCTAAAGAAAGTACTGGAATTTTGTGTTTGTACTTTTTGAATTGGTTGTCGAGGTCAGAGCCAATAGTTTTTGTAGGGCTGTTATTTGAAGCTAAGTCGGGGTATTTGTCCTCTAATCCTTGAAGTTCTTTAAAAAGTTTATCAAATTCTTTGTCGGAGATTTCAGGAGAATTTTTTACGTAGTAGAGATATTGATGTCGCCTAACGCTTTCTTCGAGAGTACGAATCTTAGACTCGGTTGCATTCAATGAATTTAATAGAGTCCTGCGTTGAGAAACTCATCAGGGTTAGTTTTCACAGATGAGCCTCCAATCCAGACTTCATAGTGCAAATGAGGTCCTGTTACATTTCCTGTTGCACCAACAAGTCCGATTGTAGCTCCCCGATTCACGTATTGGCCATTGCTTACAAAAATTCTGGAGCAATGTGCATACAGAGTTTGAAATCCATTTTCATGGGATATAATAATATGGTATCCGTAACCAGTATCGGAATACGATACTCTGGCTACTCTCCCGGGAGCGGTTGCATAGATGGGAGTTCCAGTTGCAATCGCCATGTCAATTCCGTCATGATTTTCAAAATATCCCATAGTCGGAGAGCGTCTAAAACCAAAAATTGAAGTAATTGTATAGTTTGCAAGAGGGGTTACTAAAGGCATGTTGTGTTGGATATTGGCTCTAGTTTCTAAAAACTCATTAGAGGCATCCAAGAGAGGTTGGTTCTTTAGCATTATCATTTTCAGTTTTCTAAAATCGTAAATTTCTGAAAGATAGGATCGCCCGGGCACAAGCTCTTTATCAGCTAACTCTTCTTTTTTTAAGTCTGAAAACACATGGTCTTGGATTTCAGATTCAGGTAAAATCTTTAACAACTCTTCTTCGCTGCCGTCTATTAGGTTGTACAAATCTTGCAAATCATCGTTGATCTTAGAATAATCCTTCTGTATTTTTCCTATGTCGCTTGTTAGAACAATGTATTCATCAAAAAATTGCCCGTAGTCATTGGATAAGGAATTGAGTTGGGTTTTCACATAACTCGATTTAAAAATCCCGTAAATAGAAATCCCTATAAGGGAGGTTATTAAAAAGAAAATAAAAACTATAGAAAAAAGAGAAATTTGGAAATTGAAAGATTTGTCGTAACCGTGGGGGATGATGAAAATAGTCATCCTCTCGTGCCCTTTTTCTTTAACAGAGTCAATTTTCTGTTTTATATAAGGATTTGTTTGTCCTAGGTTCTTTTTAAATTTTTTAAACATAATAATTATTTGACTGTCAGAATATATGATTTTTCTAATATAATAATCGGTCAAGAGGAAATCCGTATTGAATTAAGTTTAGAAAATTGGAATAATTCTTTTATACGAAAAGATTCTTTTCTTTCGAGTTTTAAATTTTTTCACAATAGCTATATTTGCAGAATCAGAAAATTGAGTAGTTTCCTCGAACTCTTAATGGTTCTAATAAAAAAACATTTAGAGTAAAAAATAAAAAAGGATCCCGGATGAATAACGAACAACTTATCAACGATGCTCATCAAATGGCAGATATAGCACTTGCAAGTGAAGAACCGATTCGAGCAAGGGAATTGGTTAAATTCTGTTTGCCGAACAATCCATTTCTTGCAAAAATTGCCTCGGACAAGCTCGATACTCCATTGTTTATATTGCAGAGTATGCAGGAAAAGGACGCAAAACAATTCTTATCGAAGTTAAAACCATCTGTTTTGAAATGGCTTTGGAATTATGAAAAGAACAGTAGTAAACTGAAGGACTTTTTATCAGAAAAACTTTCAGCAATTAAAAAATTAGATCTTGAGCTTGCAATAGATTCTGAATTTGCCAAAGAAGATTTTCATCAGACTTTATCTCAGGAAATCGAAAACGGAAAAATTTTCTTTGATACAGGGCTGTTGTTTCAGACGAAAGTAACTTGTCCTTCCCAACTAGAAAAAGTAATTTCAAAAATCAAGGTTCTCATTTTATCTCCGGTGATTGATTTTTTCAGAGAGGCAGAATTTATCGTAATCGGTCCCCCGAATTATAAAGGAGAGTTTTCGATTCAATTGGGTAATACTGCAATTTATCAGGAAAATTTTACTCTCGGAAGTAGAGGTTATCAAAAGTTTAATTTTCAATATCAAAATTTTAAAAACCATCTTCCTGCTGAAGAAAGAAACAGAAGTATGATACTGCTATGTGCAGTGAAAAATCTACTTCAAAAAGAAAATCTATTCGATTGTGTATCGCCATTTCTCTATGATCCGAATTTTTCTTTGACTAAGGGAGATTTAACTTTGGAAATAGTATTGAATAGATGGGAATTTTTTTCAGAAAAATTAGAACTTGAAATCCAATTGAAAGAAATTCATAAAAAATTTTCCGGAAAGGGAGAATTTACACTTCGTTGCCAATCCTGTGCATCTACAATCGGCACAAGAACGATGGATTTAAGAGATGGTAGAGTACAATTAACGTATCCTGTTCTGGGTCATAAAGGACCCTTCGTTTTGTGTTTTACTGCCGAAAAAAGCGGGCGTAAATGTTCCGCAATAGTTCCTTCTTCTGATTTCAAATTGCTTGATATTACAGAAAAAAATACAGACATATTTCAAATCGAAATGGATGAGATTTTTATAGACTCTGAATTTATACAATCTGATTTGATAAGTAGTGAAAATCCGGTCTATTATTACTGGGTGACTTCTAAAGGATGCTCATACCATCCGATTCTTGAAAATATTTCGGGGGCGGGAGTTTTCCCCGGAAATTTTGTTCCGGCAATGAACAGAGCCAGAAGATTTATACTATACAATGAATTTGGATTGTCCTCAAATCCAACAATTCATTTTATTCCGGAGTCATCAGAAAAGATCAAAACTATCACAATTTTGAATAATTATGAACCGGGAGATTATGAACTTCACGTAATTGGAATTCATTCGGGAATACCGGAATACAAATCTTTTGAATTTGCAGTCTCAAATAATCTAAAGAAAATATTTCCGGGAGCTTTACTTCCAAATGATAAAGTAACCGCTAACATCCTACTCGCTGAAAAAAATCCAATAGAGATACTGGATTCTGGAAAAAATCCACTACCCTGCACTTTACATAATAATATCCGTTCTTATGAGATGGAATGTGAGGGTTCAAAAGAGAATATTTTTTTTGCAAAACTCGGTAATAACGGAAGCACAAAAACAGAAGAGATCAAAATTCTTCCGTTAGAGAATCCGCACAGAGTCGTAACAGTTGAGTCATGGTCTCCCGTACTGGATGTAAATTCTATTCCTGATTATGAAGATCGCCTAACGGATGATCTGCATGACATAAAAGAAGGACAGATACTTTTGCTCAAAGATTTTATCTTGAAAATGGCGTTAAACCTCTGGAACTATGAAAATTATTGCGGAGAACAGAGTTCATCCAGATTGTTTGCTTTAGGGGTATTAAATTTCATGGAATACCCTGATTTTTCAAAGATCGATTCTGAAAAAGAATTATTCCTACTGAATAAAATGAATGAATATTACTCGGTCTCTTCGGGTCTTTTTGCTCTTTGGAAAGATTGCCCTCCCAATAACAAAACTACTTCTAAAGTAATCCGAAATCTTTCGATTTTTCAGAATACCGGCCATCCAGCAGGTAACCTCCTGAATCAATCGCTTGCAAGGCTAAAAGAAAAGAGTATCTACTTGAATTCACTTGGCTTTTTTAACAAAGATTTTCAGGATTTTGAAAATATTAGTCTTTTTGCTTTGTGGGAAAATCTTTGGAGATCAAAAAAAATAGACACAAATTCTGCTATCTGGAAAAGATTTCTAAACTATCTATTCTTAAAAAAGAATAGAAAAGCAGTTCCGGTCTATGTTCCCGATTACTGGTCTGAGAGTGAGTTAGATGGAATGCGTTTCTATTGTGCAATGATACTCGGAAAAGACAGTATAACTTTAAAGAGCATTTCAAGAAAAAAAGTAGAGTTATCTTTTTTTCAAAAACTTTTGAAAACTGTCAAACTCGCTGATTACAAAGAATTTGAGGAAGAAATAGTGCAGGAAATGCTATCCAATCCTATAGAGAATTTACAAAAGAATCTATCCCGAATGTTTTACCATCAGGGAGGAACTTCTCTTTTTGGAAACACTCCGGGTTCAGTCGCTTTTTTACAGGGACTGCTCGGACTTCATAGTCTTTTGAAGTTTAAAGATTTGAGTTTTGAAAAAAAAGTAATCGAATACAATTTTTCTAACGGGTTAGGTGAAAACAAGGACATAAAGTGGACTTATCCGGAAGAGACATGGCAAAAGAATGCACCTCAAAAACTTTCAGTCACCGTTCCTGTTCAAGGAGCGGCTAACGCAGTTTTAGAAGTTTTTGTCCCTTCCCATTCCAAGATCATAAGTATTGAAAATGGATTTATTTCCAAAGACAAAACTTATGCGCAAATTCCACTTGCAGGTCTTACGAAAGCAAGCATCACCCTTGTGCCCTATCTATCAGGAAATGCAGGACTTCAGGCTCGGGTCACCTCGATGTACGACAATAACTGGGGAGGATCGTTTGAGAGAATGGTGGAGAGTAAGTAATGACAAACACTATATGATCGCAAAATTGAATCAATATCAAAGACTCAGAGTTACAGTATATTTTCTGAAAAATCAAATACGTTCCCTTTCACAGTATAAAACAATTCTAAAATTCATAATTAAAATTATTTCTCCATCAAATTCCAGAGTAGAACTCGAAAATAAAATGAAAGAATCTTTTTTCGATTTCCAAATTTTATGAATCTTTCTGAAGTAGTTTTAAAAAATGGAGAAATAGAAATCTGTCATAATTTTAGAAAATCCTAAGTATTCTGGGAATATCGGATCAATTGCTCGACTTATTGCAAACTTTGGACTAAGCCCTATTCGAATCATCGGTGGTATGAGAAACTTAGAGCCTGATATGGAGTGGATGGCGTACCGGGCAGAAGAGGAGTTAAATAAGATTTTGTATTTTGAGAAAATCGAAGATGCAAAAAAAGATTTATCTATTTTAGTCGGAACCGGGATGATCCACGGTAAAGATCGAGGAAGGTTTATAGATTTAAAAGAGCTTTCCAACTTAACAAAAAAATATGGAGAAGTCGGGATTTTATTCGGAAGAGAAGATAAGGGGTTATCCAGAAAATCCATAGACAATTGCGACTTTATGGTGGACTTTGATTTGCCGGGTAACCAGCCTTCTATGAATCTATCTCATTCGGTTGCCTATACACTTGGAGCAATTTATAACTCTTCTGAAAATTCTTTAGCAGGAAAAAATATACCGAATCTAAACAAAAATCATTTTTATTCTTTTTCAAAAGAAATTTTTGAGTTACTCGATATGAACAATTTTCACGGAAGTGAGGATCTTGCAGTGAAAAGATTCAAATCTATTTTGGATTCTCGTCCACTTAGAAAAGGTGATTTGGATTTTTTGTATAAAATATTTCACTTGGTAAAGAAAAGAATAACAGAAAATTCTTAAAACTAAGAAGAAAAATATTCTTGTTTACAAATATTTTTATTTAAAAGATTGATTGAATTATCTTCATCGAGTGTGGGTTTTGTATGAAATTTATAATTTATCAATGTGTATTGGTTTTAATTTTTGCAATGGGATGTACTCCAGAAATCAGCCTATCGAAATATGAGAATTTATGACGCTACTGCAAAAACCCCTTTCAGGACTTTTTACAACGCTAGAAAATGGCACTTTTATTGGCTTTTTGAACAATTGCCTTTTCAAAAAACGACTTTTTGCAGGTACGCCATTTATTAGAAGCAAAAAAGTAAAATTGAAATCCTTCGCTTTCAAATATTTTCCAAAATCAAAAATGGAACTAAGGAATTTTTCATGGTTGGGTCATTTTGTTTTTTTGATTTTTCTTGTAGTCTATTCTTTTGAATTATTTTCTGAAGAAGAAATAGAGCCTCAAATGGATGATTCAAACTCAGTGATAGAAGAATCCAAACCGGAAGAAAAAAACCAATCTAAATCAGGAGAGGTCAGGATCGAGCTTGCAAAACTCGGGAATGATTTTATTTCATTTATTAGTTCAGGAAAATGGAAGGAAGCAGAAAAGATTGTCTCTGAAATACAAAAAATATCGGGCGACTCGGTAGAGTACAATTATTTTAAATCGGCGTTACTCTATTCGACCGGGGACTTTCAAAAACCGATCGAGCTTTTAAATCGTGCGATAGAATTGAATCCAAACCATGACCCGTCGTACTATCTACTCGGTATGATTCACGGAAAATTTCGCAACTGGGTTAAGTCAATATATTATTTAGAAATTGCCGCATCGAAAGGATCGTATAATCCTTTTTATCACTACAATTTATCTATTGCCTATTTTTTAAATAAGGATTATGCGTCTGCAAAAATAACCTTAGAAAAGACTCTTGAATTAAAAGACAACTACCATCTTGCAAAGTTACTCCTACTTCAATCTTTGATTAAGTTGAACAACACAGAAGAAGCACTTGCGTTATGCGAAAGGTACGAGTCTGAAAATTTAAAAGTTGGAAGATTTAGAGAAATCTATGCAAATCTACTTTTTGAAGTTAGAAAAAACTCTACTAAAGTTATCGCAATACTTACAGAAATAAAAAATTTACATTTAGATTCAAAAAGAAGTTTAGCGAATGCTTTGTTTATGGAAAATCGTTTCTTAGAATCTATGGCTGTGTTTAAACAAATTTTTCAAACCGGTTTAGAAATAGAAAACGATCATAAGGTATATCTTCAGATTCTTTTGTATTTAGACAAAGATAACGAGTTTGAAAATTATATATTGGCTTGGATAAGAAAATCACCATCTGAAAAAGAAAAGATTTTAGAGCTGAGAAAAAATTTTCTTATAGAAAGAGAAGTTTTTCGCACAACGTACAAACCGATTCCTTGGAGGTAATCTTAGAGTAATTCTTTTACTGCTCTCACTACATCGTTTACATCTTCTTCGCTCATCCCTGCAAATAAAGGTATAGAGACAGTTCTGTCATACATAAGAGATGCGTTTGGGAAATGTTTTTTTTCAAAAGAATATTTTTTCTTGTAGTAGGGGTGTTCAAAGATTGGAATGAAATGCAAACTCGTTCCGATATTTCTTTCTTTTAATTCTTCTACAAAACTATCTCTACCTATTTTTGCTTTACTAGGGTCTAACTCCATTCTGAACAAATGCCAAGAGTGAATTCCGTTTGGATCATCGAGCGGAAGTTTCACTCCTTCTAAATTTTGAAACTCTTTTATATAGGTTTCTGCTATATCTGTTCTTCTTCTCCAAAACCCGTGGGCTTCTCTAAGTTGTACAATACCGAGTGCCGCTGCTATGTCTGTAAGATTGTATTTAAAACCGGCATCTATAACTTCATAGTACCATCCGGGTCTGTTGTATGCGTCTCTATTGATTCCGTGTAGTCTCATCACTCGAATTCGGTCTGCAAACTTAGAATGATCTGTAGTCACCATTCCACCTTCACCTGTGGTGATTCCTTTGGTTGCATAAAAACTAAATACGGTAAAATCTCCCCAAGAACCGATTTGTTTGTTTTTATGAACGCATGGAAAAGCGTGCGCAGCGTCTTCGATTACGTACAGAGAATATTTTCTCGCAAGCTCTAGGATGGCTTCCATATTGCAAGCATGACCTGCAAGGTGAACAGGAATGACGGCTCTTACAGTCTTGTCGGACTTTTTGTGGGTCAGTACTTTTCCGTCAAAGATACATTCTCTGTCTATGAACTCCTGAATTGTTTCTACAGTCATTAGGTTATTTGTCGGGTCAACATCGGTTAGTAGAGGCTCTGCATTAAAATAACAAATTACCTCTGCTGAGGCTGTAAAAGTAACAGAGCTTGTAATCACTGCATCCTTTTCGGATAGACCGATTGCTTCTAACGCTAAATGAAGTCCTGCCGTGGCAGAATTGACTGCAATAGAGTGGTTGGATCTTACGAAGTCAGAAAATTCCATTTCAAATTGTTTTACCTTTGGACCTGATGTAACCCAGCCAGATCGAAGTACATTGGCTACTTCTTCAATAGCATCTTCAGAAATAGAAGGTAATGCAAAAGGTAAAAAAGTTTTTCTAACTGTTATCATGGAAAAATCTCCCCGAATTATGTCCAAATTCTATTTTAATTTTCGGTAGATTTTTTAAAATCTCCAACTAAAAAGAAATATTATTTTATTGCTTAAATTTCAGGTACGAAAGATTTAAGAAGAGATTAAAAAAATTGAAAAGATTTCCCTTGTGAATACAACTTTTGAAGAAATTCTACAACGAATCGGAATTATTGATAGAGATGTCAGTGAGTTAAACCGTTTAAAAAGCCGTCTTCCGGCAGATAGACCTTATTCTCCTTCTCTGCAAATTTCTTTCGATAAGCAAATAAATGCACTCTTGACCGAAAGAATTTCTCTTATGGAGCTTGCGATTGCAAACCCTCCTGAGTGGCTATTTCCTGAATTACAAGAAGACGAAAACAAGATTGCTCAAAACCTAAGTCCTAAAATTTTTGTAGGTGATTTATCTGTCCGTCAACCCGCAGAGCAAGATGTTATCAATTTTCTTAGGGCGTTGCCTAAAACAGAAATCCATCTTCATCTTGAGGCTTGTGTCAATAAATCCACACTAAAAGAAATGCTAAAGAAAAATAATATTTCTGTTTCAGAGGAAGAGTTTGATAAAAAATTTGTGTTCAATGATCTTAACGGATTTATTCAATTATTTTTCTTTATTCAAAGTGCAGTCAAAAGCCCTGAAGATTTTTCTTATATGATATCGAGTCTTGCAGAATATTTAAGAGCAAACAATATTGTTTATGCAGAAGTATTTTTTGCTCCCTCTAAGTTTATTCAAAATGGCTTAGACTTTGATGAGATGATCGAATCTCTTGTTAAAAAAGTTCGTCAAATCAAGATGGAAGACGGTACAGAAATCAAGATACTCGTGGATGTTTCAAGATCTTTCGGAAATGCAAACGCAATGAGTAATTTGAATCGTGTGCTAAAGATTAAACACGAAGAAGTGATTGGAATTGGTCTCGGTGGACCTGAGCTTCTTGGCCCGGCTAAGGACTATGAGAGCGTATTTAAGATCGCAAGAGAATCCGGTCTCAGAACTGTAGCACATGCAGGGGAAGACGATGGGCCTTGGTCTATTTGGGATACGGTCAAATTACTGCAAGCAGAAAGAATCGGACACGGTACATCTGCTATTCAAGACCCGGAGCTTGTAAAATATTTAAAAGAGAAAAAAATTCCCGTTGAGATTTGTCTTACGAGTAATGTGTTTACCGGAAAATACGTTCGTAAAGAGCAAAACCACCCTGTAAGGTACTATTACGACCAAGGATTGATTACATCTATCAATACCGATGACCCGGAAATATTCGGAGTGAACCTAACGTATGAATATTTCAAGTTGTACAGATTTTTAGATTTCTCTTTGGAAGAAATTATTGATCTTCTAAAAAAAGGTGTAAATGCAACCTTTCACCCAAACAAAGATGCTCTCTGGTCTTCAATGGAATCTAAAATACAAAATATAAAAAGACAATTCAACCTGACTACAAATGGAAAGGGTTGACGTATGGAAATCTATATTTTTGTCTAACAATAAAAAAAAATTGACAAGTTATCGAATTATTCAAAATACTGTTTTTTTTAACCTAAAAATGTTTTAGAAAGGAGACACCAGTGTTAATAGATGAATTTAAAAAAGATCATGTTGAACTCGTAAGCACTTTAAATAAGGTAAAAGAGCTTGGGATCACTACAAAAGAAGGCCAGGCAAGGCTATTAGCAGCAAAAGAAGGACTATTGGCTCACCTGAAAAAAGAAGATGCACAGCTTTACCCATTCTTAAAAAAAGAAGCAGAGAGCGATAGCGGACTAAAAAATCTTTTAGATACCTTTGCAAAAGATATGGATAATATTTCTAAGTCAGCTCTTGACTTTTTTGCAAAGTATGCAAATGGAGGTTCAACCGTGGAATTTGCGAAGGATTTTGGAACTCTAACCGCATCTCTGTCAAAAAGAATTCGCCAAGAAGAGAACTTGCTTTATCCGGAATATACTAAAAGACACAAGTAATTTTTTTAAAAAAAGCAACAGTAAAAGATCGCTTCAAAACAATTTTTATTAGCCTACACTTGAAAAGCTTCAAAATTTTCTGAGGTTTTCATAGTGTTGGTGAAAATTATTTTAGCAGCTATTTTCTTATAGAGACACTTTTTTTGTTTAAGATGAATACCGCTAACACAGCAAGACTTCCCCCAAGGATTGTAGAAACTTTCAACTCTTCTCCCAAGAAAATGTTAGCACTTACAAGCGCAGTAAAAGGAACAATAAATATAAATGTACTGGCCCTCTTGGAACCAAGTTTTCCAGATGCAAAAAAATATACTGTAGTCCCGAAAGTTGTGGAAATCACTGACAGGTAAAATATATTCCACCAGAAAATGGAATCAAAACTAAAAACTTTTTCTATTTTGTATGGAATCGCCAGAAAAAAATCAATAAGTGTAGAAAAAAAATAAACGTAGAAGCTAAACACTATCGGATGAATTTTCTCCTTAGATTTTTGTCCGGTAATTGTCAGAAATGCCCAAGTTAAAGAAGCGAATAAAAAATACAAATTTCCTGATATAAAGATTTTTCTAAAATTTCCATCGTATAGTTCAAGCAATACAATTCCGCCAAATATCCCAATCCCAAGTCCAATACTTTCTTTGACTGAGAGCCAAGTTTTTTTTGCAATAGTTATCAGTAGAAAAGTCAATATAGGATTTAAAGTAGTTACAAGTACTCCACCGGCTCCGGCAAGACCGGATTTTAATCCTTCAAAAAAGAATTGATTATAGATGAGATAGAATATGGCTCCCAAAGAAACATAGAGAAAAGATTGAAACGTTAGGCGAAACGACTCTTTAAATAATATGACTATAGGGAATAGAGAAAGAAATGTAGCAAGAAATCTCCAGAATATAATCACCTCCGGCTCTGCATAATTGGAAAGCACTTTCCCCGATGCCCAGCTTATTCCCCACGTTACCATTGCAGATACAAGCAATAGATTAAAGAAAATGGACTTTTGATGACTCACAAGATTCCATCCTGTATAGAAAAGATTTTTACTTTAGATTTTTCTCCTCGAATCAATTGAATTTTTGATTTTGAGATTTTTAATTTTTCAGAGATAGCTTGTATTACTGCCTTATTTGCCTTGCCTTCGATTGCTCTTTCACGAACTTTGACAGTCCATTTAGAGTTCTCTATCACTACAATTCCGGGAGACTTAGAATTTGGTTTTACGATCACTTCTAAATTCATTTTTTTTTGAACTTATTCAGAAATTGAAATTTTTCGATTAAAATTTTTACTTCAGAAGAATTGAATATTTTTGCAAAGTAGAGATATATTATCATCGCAGGAAATATTCCTATTGCAAGAACAAGCCTTGAAGAGTTAGAATATGAAAAATCGTTCAATTGAAAAAAATGAATAAGCTCAGTTGAAGATATAGATTGAACGTAATACAACCAAATCGACATCGGAAGAATCGGGATGATATGAAAACCTAGGTTTCTTATAATTGTATTTCTTGAAATTATTATATTGTGTTTTTTTAAATTATGAAAAAGTAAAATAAATGTAATTGCAGAAGAAGAAGCCGACGCAAGCGCAAGGCCCGCGTGTTTGAAATAGTTCATTAGGATTAGATTTAAAATAATATTGATTGTAAATGAGATCGAATTTACTTTTAAAGGTGTTTTTGTGTCTTGAAAAGCGTAATAGGAAGAAGTGAGAATTTTATTCATGCTAAAAAATGGAACTGCTAAAGAATAGAAAATCAATGGGGCAAGGGTAGTCTCTGTAGAAATATGATTCCATTTTCCTCCAAAATAAATCGAATCAATAATTATCTTCCCAAGCAGAACCAAGCCTACCGAAGACGGCAAAGTCAAGAATAGGCAGAAACTTAGAGATTTTTCAATTTCTTTAGGCACTTCCTTTAATTGATTATTTTTTAAGGAAGAGAGAAGAGAAGGCAGGGTAGTAGTCGCAAGTGCAACTCCTACGATTCCAGTCGGAAATTGGATTAGCCTTTGAGAATAATCTAAGCTCACCACAGCCCCTAGTCCCGGGTTTTGATTTTGAATATAATTAGCAAGAAATATATCAACAAGTAAACTGATTTGATAAAATCCTCCACCAATTACCGCAGGAAGCATGAGTTTAAAAATTTTACCAATTGCCGGATGACGTATATTCCAGTGAAATTTAGGAAAATACCCTAATCTTTTTACGTAGTACATCTGTAAGAGCAATTGTAAAATCCCACCACATACGATTCCGTAAGAAAGAATTTTGACTCTTGACAAAATGCTTTCCCAAAAAGGAAAGATAGCGATGAATACAAACAAGTAACTGAGATTAAGTACGATAGGCGACATAGATGGGATGAAAAACTTATTCTTAGAGTTTGAAATTGCCATAAAAATTGAAGAAAGACTCGCCGTCATAATTAAAAAAAATAAAATCACTGAAAGTGTAATCACAAGGTCAGAATATTCTACAGACCCTCCTACAAGAGTAGGCAAAAAAAATGGTGCAAGAAAAATAAACACTGCAACAAATCCCCAAAGCAATACAAATAGAAAAGAAATTACTGCACCGGACATTAACTTCTCTTCTTCTTCGCTAACTTTACTCGCATCAGAATATAGTGGCATAAAAGATTGAGATAGAGTTCCTTCTGCCAGAAGATTCCTAAACATATTTGGAAAGCGATAGGCGACACTGAAGGCAGATGCGATCCATCCTGTGCCAAAACTAACCGCCATATAGTGATCTCTAAGTAAACCTAAAACTCTGGATAGGAATGTGTAAAAGGAAAGCGCTATACTTTTAGAAGCACTGTTTTCATTGTCTTTTTTCAAATTAGATCATCTTTTCTAAATAACTAATTGCACCGGTTTGCCTGACATTAAAAATAGACTCACAAGATGGGCATTGGTGTTTCCCTTGTTTTGTGACTCGAATATTTTTTCCACAAGACTCGCAGTGAAAAATCAATTCTTTAAATTCTGGTTCTAATCGAGTAAGTTCTGATTTTTTATGATCATTTGGAATGATCGGAATTTCTGCTCTTGTGTCTGAAGTTTTTATCCAATCTGTGGGATTTAATTTTATTGAATCCGATGTGGTAGTTTTTTCAACTATAGGCTCTGCAAAGTTTTCCGGGTCTTTACTTTCTTCAGAAAAATTGTGAAATGAAAACTCAATACTTTTGTATTTTCCAAATTCCGGCTCCATGTCTTTGGGTTTTGATTCAGGGAGATAAAGATTTTGCAATACCTTCTCAGCTATAAAATTATCTTCCGCTATGAGAAATTTTTTATCAAATCCGAATAAAGAAAAAAGAGAACGCATTTCGCTGTTGAGTTGGCTGTAGATTAAAGCAGATTTTTTTTCAGTAAGCTCTTTATTCAACCGAATAATTGTAGAGATGCCTGAAGAAGTGATATACGATAACGATTTGCAATCAATAATAAATCTGTGTATCCCGGTTTTTATTTTCTCATGGACAAAGGAAATAAAGCTGTCGGACGTAGTAGAATCCAATACTCCTTTCAGTTCAATTTGAAAGATTTTTTCTTTTCCTGTAATTTCTTTGGTTCTGAGATTTAGCATTAATCTAAGTAAATTGCATCCAATACTACCGGTGAAGATGCTTTGGGTTGAACAATCGGCTCTGGGAGTTTTTCAATTTTACTTTCATTTAGTTGTGTTATGGTGGAGGGTTTCAACTCCATTTTTTTTATTTCAGGTTTATTTTCTATTTTGGGTTCTTTTGGAATAGGGATTTGTATTTTTTTTAAAACTGGTGGAGAGGAATTTATAGGATATACTTTTTTAGTTGTTTCGAGTATTCCTTGTTTTTTATTGAAAAATGAAAAAATCATATAAACTAAATTCAAGAAAAAACAAGCTCCAAATGCAATAATAGAGTAATTCACTAACATCCAATAGAATAGTTCTCTTTGTTTATCAAGAAAAAAATGAAAATTTCCTCTATCATAAATTAAATGGATACTCGCTACGGTTTCTAATTTTTTTAAATGATATACAGGACTTGAAACGGTAACAGTTTGAATTTTAATTTCTGGAAATAGCTTTAGAAGAATCTCTCCAAATTTTGTGCCGTCTCCGTTGTACTGCTCTCCATAGTCTTGAGGAATCGGAAACTGCCCCTTTCTCATTCTAAGAGCACGCATGAAGAATGGTTTATTGTATTTTTCTAGAATGGGCCTTGATTTTAAAGGAATAGATATTTCTTCTTTATCTGAATGAGCGATTACTTTACCACTGTCTGATAGAATAAAAATTTCTTTGACTCCAAATTTATCCAAATCTTTCTCGGCTTGTTTTTTGATTCTACCAAAATCAGTGGACAATTCAAGTAGTCCTTCAGGAGTCATTCTTACCTCTGCGGCTTTTGCCAAGGAAAACAAAATATCCCGTGCCTTGTTGTCTGAGGTAATTTTTAGCAGGTTTAGAGACAATCTAGAGGACTCATAGAAAGACCATGCTACTGCGGATATGGCAACCCCCTCACACAATACCAAAAGTAATAGAAAATATAGAATCGAGCGAAAAATCATTTTTCCCTTCATTATATTTTCGGATACAAAAGGTGGAATTTTGAAAAATAAAATTCAATTAACCAACTTTTTCTATGAAGATTAATCATAGTGACATAATCTTTAAGAGAATGATTTGGCTAAAAAGTAAATATTAGTCTAATATTTGTTTTATTCCAAAACAGACTCTATTTTGAGAAATTTATCTAAAGTATGCAGCGCTAGGTTTCAGATAATTTTAATAGATTGGAATTTAGGTTTTCAATTGAATGAAAGGAAGATAGTACACTCTGTTTTAAATTATCCGATGCGTGAGAAATATTTGTAACAGTTGCACTTTGTTCTTCCAAAGCTGCAGCAATGTCTTGCATGCACTCTTGAGCCTTAGACAGCTCCTCTTTGGAATGAGAGGCTTTACCTCCAATAACTTCGTTTTTGTTTACAACGGATGAAAAAGATTTTTCTAAGTTGGAGTTATTTTGTTTTAATCCACCTAAAGATTCTTGTAGTTTCTGAATCCAAATAGAGATTTCTTTTGTAGCAGACATGGTTTTTTGAGACAATTGCCCAACCTCGTCGGCAACTACAGAAAATCCTCTGCCGGCTTCTCCAGCTCTTGCAGCTTCTATACTTGCATTCAATGATAATAGATTTGTTCTTGTATTGATCTCTTTAATTAAAGTGGTGACTTTAGTGATATTTTGAACAGAACTTTCTAACAATGAAAAACTGCTGCGGATATTTTCTAATTCTCGAAAGCTGGTGGTGATAGATTTTTTTTGTTCGTTCAGTTCTTCGTATAGATCAATGAATATACCAATAGCATCTTCTAAAATAGAATTTACTCGAATGCTTGATTCTGAAATATTCTCTCCTGCGAGTTTCATCTCTCTCATTGCAAGGTTAAGCTCGTCATTTGAGATATTGATTTCTTTGAAATTATCGCGAGTCTTTTCAGAAATTTTTTCTACAATTCCAGAGACTATAATTTGACGAAGTAAACTATCTCTGACATTACTTAGAATAGATTGATAATTATTTTCAATAGATATCGGATTGTGGTATTGGGTTATTTTTGGGACATTGGAATTATTATCAATCCCCTTTCCATTATTTTTTTTCAGCCAAGAGAAATTCAAAATAAATCCACTCCACATTGTAATTTTGAAAACCAATCTAAAAATGCCGGAATATCTTGCCTGAAAAATATTGCTCCGTGTTGAGGGACAATTGCTTCTATATCCATACCTTTTAGTCTGTCTGTCCATTTCTTGCAGGCTTTGTTAGAGGCCATAAATCTTTGATGAAATACGGTCATTAACTTTACGTGCTCTTGAAAGTTTTCCACTGCCACATAACGTTCTCCAGGAGGAAAGAGAGCTGCACCGATATCCCCTGAAAATAAAATTTTTGATCTGGAGTCATAAAGTGTGTAATTAGAAATTGAATGCAAAAAATGAGCCGGGACAAATTCTATATAGTCTTTGTCGTCTAAATAAACCTTAGAGCCTTCGTCAGGAATCGAAACTATGCGAGAAGTATCTTTTAACCCAAAGTGAGGCAGAAACTGCGCCCAATACGCCCCAATATAAAACTTTGACTGTGACACGTTCTCCCAAAGAGCGATTCCACTGCTTACATCAGGGTCCTGATGGCTATAAAAAAGAATATCGAGGTCGCTAATATTTATATGCTTGCATAGATTCGATACTATTTGAGGAAATACAGTAATCCCTCCTGCATCAATTAGAACACCCTTGCCTTTGTGAACAATGAGATACTGATTGACATGAACCATTCCTTCTGTTTCATGTTTCTCCATACCGAGCCAAATAAATTTATGATCAGAGTCTGAATAAATTACTGATCCGGCAAATCTATCCGAGTCTTGATTTAGCTCTTGTATTTTAGAAAATTCCATATTGATTATTCCGATTTTTCATATTAGAAAAGTGAGTGTGGTTTGAAAAACTAGCCAAGTAGAAAAAAGTTTCCAACTCTGTAAAACTACAGAGTTGGAATTTTTTGCTTTTATTTATTAGAAGGCTCATCCTTCTTTTCATCTTTTTGTGAAGATGGAGCTTTCTCTTTTTCTTCGTCTTTTTTTGGAGCGGGAGCTTTTGCTTTCTCATCCTCTTCAATTTTTACGATTTGAAAAGTAACTCTTCTGTTTTTAGGGTCAGCGCCATCAATTCCGGGAACCGGATTTGAAGAGCCTGCACCTTTTGTTCTGATTTTCTTTGCAGGAACTCCTTCTTTTACTAGTGCATTTTTTACTGCAATTGCTCTTTCTTCGGAGTAGAAAATATTTCCTTTCTTTTTTCCTTCAGGATTTTCAGGACCTACTGAATCAGAGTGTCCTGTAATTTCCAAAGCGTATTCGGGAGGAAGTTTGCTCAAAGCCTCTTTGATTACGCCTGCGTTTGATTTTGCCCATTGGCTAAAATCACTTTTTCCAATGTTGGCTTGTTTGTATCCAAAGCCTGGATTCTTAACACCATCTGGATAACGAAAGTCTTTTAACTTTTCATTAAATTCTTCAGAAGGATCCAAGTCCATGGATCTGGTATTTGCTTTTGCCTTAGAGTCTTTATCTCCCGCATCAGTGCTTTGCTGAGGAGGTTGAGAAGGAGTAGTCGGCTCTTCTTTCTTGTCCGCGGAAGAGCAGAAAGATAGAGAAAGTGCAAAAAGAAATGCAAGAATCAAGCTGATTTGTTTTATTGTCATAGATACCACCTTTATATTTATTCTTTTGGCTTGATAATGTCATTATTTTATAGTAAAACGAAATAAGAAAACACTTTTTCAAAATTAATTTTTTATATATGGGTCACCTGTAAAAAGTCTTTCTTGGAAATAAATACGCTCAAATACTCAGTGGAATTGCAACTGCAAAATATTTTTCAATATATTAAAATTGACATGAATTCGACAAATTTTGAGCAAATATTTTCAATAAAATTTCAGTATTTCTTTATAGACTCATGCTCCAATTTTTGAATATTAGAGTTTTATTGTGAAAATTGTATTAGAAGTAACTGAAGAATTTCAAGATTTTCGTTTAGATGTATTTTTAAATAAAGCCACAGGGGACGAGCTTTCTAGAACTTCAATCCAAAGGTTGATTCGCGACGGACAAGTGAGTCTGAATTCGACCGAGTTCCCTATCAGCAAACCAAACTATAAGGTTAGTGTTGGTGAGATTTTTACTATTTTCATCCCACCTAAAAAACAGTTTCGATTAGAGCCGATACAAATGG
Source organism: Leptospiraceae bacterium (assembly GCA_015075105.1). Taxonomy (NCBI): domain Bacteria; kingdom Pseudomonadati; phylum Spirochaetota; class Leptospiria; order Leptospirales; family Leptospiraceae; species Leptospiraceae bacterium. The sequence continues at coordinate 38,306 of JABTUZ010000001.1, forward strand.
ATTTTGAAATTGTAAAAGAATGGGAAGATTTTGCAATCATAAACAAACCGGCAGGACTTTCTTCTCACGGTGGGCCCGGGGATGCGTCTCCGAGTTTGGTAAATGGGTTATTGTATTACTTTAAAGAGTTGTCCAAAGAAGGGGGAATTATTCGACCGGGTATAGTCCATAGATTGGACAAGCCTACTTCTGGTCTTATGATTATCGCAAAAAACGACAAAGCGCATATCGCATTATCTAAGTTGTTTCAGACTCGGAAAATCGAGAAAACGTATTTCGCTTGGTTAATTCAATCTCCTAAACTTCCAGAAGGCAGGATCGACTCTCCAATCGGTCGCCATCCGACAGAGAGAATTAAAATGTGCGTTAGGCGAGATGGTCGTAAGTCTATTACAAATTATAAAATTATAAAAACAATATCTTCCAGTAAACACAGATTATTTTCACTAGCAGAAATTCGCTTAGAAACAGGTAGAACTCATCAGATTCGAGTTCACTTTCAGAGTCTTGGCAGTCCAGTGGTGGGAGATATGCTTTACTCCAGAACTGGGAATGAATTTTCCAAGTATGGGCTTTTGTTGTTTTCTCAAAAACTGAAATTTCAAAATCCTTTTTCTGACGAGGTTATTGAATTGGAATTAGAATTCCCGGAAAACTTTATGCGTTTTGAAAAAGAAGCAGTATTAAAATAAAAAGTTTTTTTTAGTCTTGAAATTCAATGCAAAGTAAGGTTAAGTCATCTTGAAATTTTGAACTGCATAAAAAAGAATGTAATGCGTTGATAATCGTTTTAGGCATTTTTTCTAAATTTTCTTTTTTTAGAAATAACTCGTGAAGCCTTTCTTCTCCAAATACAACACCTTCCGAGTTGAATTCTTCATACATTCCGTCTGAAAAAAGAAATAATCTGTCATTTTTTTGAAAGGAATAATCTTTTTTAGAATATTCTGAATTTTTTAGCATTCCAACTAACTTCCCTGTTTTAGAAAGTAAAATTTTTTGATTTTTTTGAAGATACACTTGATCAGGGTGTCCGGCAGATACATAACTAAGAGTTTGAAATTGCAAATCAATATCCACCAATATACAAGAAAAGAATGAGTTTAAGCTCCGATATTTCATGTAAAATTCTCGATTTAATATTTCTAAAAGCTCTTCTGGATTTTGAATTACCCACTTTAAACTTTCGTATTCTCCTTTAATCGCCATAGTAATCAAAGCTCCTTGCACTCCGTGACCGGTTGCATCAGCCACAAAAATTCTAATTACATTTTTTTTGACTTCGCTTACGTCAAATATATCTCCACCAACTTCAGACATAGGAGAATACAAAGATTGAATCTTAATATTTTTTAACTTGTCTAAGTCGGCAGGTAGAATATTGGTTTGAATTTTTTTTGCCAAAATTAAATCTTTCTTGATGATGGACAAAGAATCGTTCAATTCCTTGGTTCTTTCTTGAACTTTATTTTCTAATTCAGCCGTATGGGCTTTTATTTGTCTTAAAATATCAGAAAATCTTTTATGTAAAATGATAACCAATGAGAATAGAAATAAGGCTACCCCCCATTGAAGTATTCCTTGGATCGTGGTATTTGTATAAACTGCCATTACAAGATCAAAAAGTGCAACAACAACATAACACGCTACACCAATAGAGAAAATTTTTGCTTCGGTGTTTCCTTTTCTTACATGATAGGAAATTCTACTTAGGTGAACAACGACAGTTGCTAAAAGTAATAATTGATAATAGGGAAGAGTGGATTCGAGGTGGACGAACTCAAAAAATGAAATAAATAAACTTACTATTGCAAATACGAGATGTGACAATAATAACACTCTCGAAATAGAGAATCTTCCTCTTCCGATCATTTCTTCAGCAAAAGAAATCCCGAATACAGGCAGTAGGTATAAAGAAGAATACATTGCAAAAGGCCAAAAAATTGTACTTTTGACATAGAATGAAGAGATTGGATGTACATTAGAAAGCAAATATATTCCTGAGAAAAAACAAAAAGAAGAAAAAGATAAAGCTAATTTTTGATGAGACTGGGTTAAGAAAAACGCAAAAGTTAAAACTCCGATAATTGCATAAAAGCAACCGATTATAAAAGAAGATAATTCTTTTTTGAAAAGTGTTTGATACAAGTCTGCATGATTGCCGATTTTTATTGTGTGGAATCCGATATTGTGAGAGGTCGAATACATTTTAATATACAAAAACTTTGCAGTATTTTTTGAAATCGGAAGCATTGCAGTTTTCCAACCATCCCAGCGATTCTTCCCTATCTCACCAAAAGAATACAATTTCAGATCGTCTAAGTAAACAACACAAGTCTTGCTTATATCGAAAAATAAAGTAGGGTTAGAAATATTTTTCAGATCGGGTATTTCTTTTCTAAACCAAACTATAGTAGAGTTATTTTTGCCTTCTGGGTTATTCGGGTTCTCTATTGTTTTCCAATCTTTTAGGCTCTCTACATCAGAGACGTTAGTTGCAATGCTTTGAGTGCTACTTTCAAATCTATATTCCCAATTTTTAGAAAGGTCTATTTCCTTATTCGTGTTCTGGCTTAGTAAATTTTCACAGAAAAAAAGAAAAGGTAAAAGAAATAAAAGCTTCAACGGCGATTCTCTGTAAAATACGAAAGGTGTACATCTATCTTTTCAAGTGTATTTTCTAACTGCATAGTATTCACTAAATGTTACTCCTTATGCCCAAGCGTGTAAATCAAAAATTTTTAGAGGATTTTTGTAGTGTTCTTTTTTTTGAGGCTAAACCTTTCCTAATGAGACATAATCTATAGTGCTCGAAGTTTTTAGGTGGAGTTCCCACATAGTCAAAAGGGCTAAACGAGGACTTTTTATGCACCTATCACAAACTTTTGAAAATAGGCTCTTGCCTTTTCTAAATCCTCGGGACTGTCGATGGAAAGTGCTGCATTTTCTGCAATAAAAATTCCAATGCTATATCCGGACTGGACTGCCCTAAGCTGCTCTAAAGATTCAGATTTTTCGAGGTCGCTTTTTGGTAGAGAATTGTATTGTAATAAAAAGTTTTTTTCATAAGCATATATCCCTAAATGCCTGTAAACTTTTGTTTCTTCTTTAAATTGAGAGGGGATGAGGGATCGAGAAAAATACAGTGCTCTTTTATTGTGGTCGAAAACTACTTTTACTCTATTTGAATCATTGTATTCAGAAGGGTCTTTGATTTGGATTCCAGCACTAGTCATTTCCCATTGTGGGTTTTGAATTTTTAGTTCAGTCACTCCGTCTATTAGTGTTGGCTCGATCCCTGGTTCGTCACCTTGGATATTTACGATTATATCTGCTTCTATTTTTCCTGCTACTTCTATAATTCTATCTGTTCCAGATTCATGATTTTTATCTGTCATCAAAACCTTTCCTCCAAATTTCAAGACTTCTTTCTCGATTCTTTCATCGTCTGTTGCAACAATTACTTCATTTAGAAATTTTGATTTTTTAGAATTCGAGTAAGTCCATTCTATCATTGTTTTATTTTCGATTATTGCAAGTGGCTTTCCGGGAAGTCTTGTGCTTGCGTATCGGGCGGGAATTATTCCTACAATTTTTTTTTTACTTTGTAAGGACAAAATCTACATACTCCTTCTATACTTTCCGCCAAATTTATACATTGCAGAGGTAATCTGTCCAAGGCTTGCGTACTTTACAGTTTCCATTAGTTCTTGAAAAATATTTCCTCCTTTTAGTGCAGTTTTTTCTAAAGATTGGATCGCTTTTTCGCACTCATTTTTATTTCTATTTTGAAATTCATTTAGCTCGAGAAGCTGTTGTTTTTTTTCTTCTTCTGAAGATCGGATTAGCTCCATCGTTTTTTCATTTGTATTTTCTTTTCCAAGAAAAGAGTTTACTCCGATGATTTTTAATTCCCCGGAATGTTTTAGAGTTTCGTAATATATGGACTCATCTTGGATTTTTCCTCTTTGGTACATTGTTTCCATTGCACCAAGAACCCCACCTCTTTCTGAAATTTTCTCAAATTCGTTTAAAACTGCTTCTTCCACTAAGTCGGTCAATTCTTCAATAATAAATGCGCCTTGGATAGGGTTGTGATTTTTATTCAACCCAAGCTCTTCGTTTATAATCAACTGAATTGCCATTGCCCTTCTTACAGATTCTTCTGTCGGAGTTGTGATTGCCTCATCGTAAGCATTGGTGTGAAGGCTATTCGTGTTGTCATAGATGGCGTATAACGCTTGCAGTGTAGTACGAATATCATTAAAATCAATTTCTTGAGCGTGTAGAGATCTTCCGCTTGTTTGTATATGGTATTTGAGTTTTTGAGATCTTTCGTTTGCGTTGTATCTATACTTCATGGTTATTGCCCAGATTCTTCTGGCCACTCTACCCATCACAGAATATTCGGGGTCTAAACCATTAGAAAAAAAGAAAGATAGGTTTTGAGCAAACTCATCAATTTTCATCCCTCGGCTAAGGTAGTACTCTACATAAGTAAAAGCGTTAGACAAAGTGAAGGCAAGTTGAGAAATAGGGTTTGCTCCTGCCTCAGCGATATGGTAACCGGATATAGAAACAGAATAGAAGTTTCGTATTTTTTCTTGAATAAAATATTCTTGGATATCTCCCATCATTTTTAGGGCAAAGTCAGTAGAGAAAACACAGGTGTTTTGAGCTTGGTCTTCTTTTAATATATCTGCTTGTACAGTTCCCCGTATATTTTGAAGAGTATTCTGTTTTATTTTTTCGTAGAGTTCTTTCTCGATTATCTTAGACGAAGAGACTCCAAGAAATAAAAGCCCACTACCATCGTGTGTGTCTGGAAGGTCGCCCTGATAGCTCGGTCGAGTGACTCCTTTAATTTTAAAGTAGTTGTGAATTTTATTTTGGATTTCGTCTAACGCACCAGTTTTTTGAATGTATTTTTCTACCTCCAAATCAATTGCAGCATTAAAGAAAAAGGCGAGTATCATCGGCGCAGGCCCGTTTATAGTCATAGAAACAGACGTAGATGGGTTACAAAGATCAAACCCGGAATACAATTTTTTCGCGTCGTCAATAGTCGGAACTGAAACTCCTGAGTTTCCGATTTTACCGAAATTGTCGGCTTCAACCTTTGGATCTTCTCCATAAAGTGTCACAGAATCAAAAGCGGTTGAGAGTCTGGAGGCGTTTTGTCCTTTGGTAAGCATGTGAAATCTTCGGTTGGTTCTTTCGGGAGTTCCTTCTCCTGCAAACATTCTTGTAGGTGCTTCGTCAGATTTTCTAAAAGGAAATACTCCTGCTGTAAACGGAAAGCTACCGGGTAGGTTTTCTTTGTATTTGTAGTTTAGTAATTCAGGATAAGAAGTGTAGCTTGGTAGAGAAACAAGCGGAATAGACAAACCTGAAAGAGAAGTAAAGTGTAGTTTTTGTTTGATTTCTTTATCTCTTACTTTAAAGATTAAATACTCTTCTTCGTAGCTTTTCTTCTTTTCTATCCAATTATACAACCATTCTCTGTCTTCTTCTGGAATTTGATTTTCTAAAGAATTGATTTCATTTTCTAATTCTTTTTTTATAATTTCATCTTTTAAAAATTGGGACGTTAGGCGATAGGATTGAATTTTTTGAGAAATGTCTTTGTATTTTTCTAAGTCAGAATAATATTTTCTAATAGTGGTGGAAATATCTGAAAGGTAAGTTATTCTATTTGAAGGAATTAGTGAAAACGAATCAGAATCTTTTGCAGAAAGCAATTCAGTATTCAAAAAATTCAAATTAAAATTGAATTTTTCTTTTAGTTTTAATACTAAATTTTCATAGAGAAGGTTAACTCCAAAATCATTGAATCTGCTTGCAACAGTTCCAAAAACAGGCATTTCTTCAGGTGGAAGATGAAAAAGGTTTAGGTTTCGCTGGTATTGTTTTCTTACCTCTCTTAGGGCATCTTTTGATCCTTTTCTGTCAAATTTATTAATTACTACAATACTTGCGTATTCGAGCATATCAATTTTTTCGAGTTGACTAGGTGCTCCAAAATCAGATGTCATAACATATATGGAAAAATCTGAATGAGAGGAAATTTCTGCATCTGATTGACCAATCCCTGAAGTCTCGACTAAGATTATATCGAATCCTGCTTTTTTCAAAACATGAAGAGTATCATCTAAAGATTCTGACAGCCCTCCCTTTTCTCCGCGAGTTGCAAGAGAGTGCAGATAAATTTTTTCTGAATAGACAGAATTCATTCTAATCCTGTCTCCAAGCAGGGCTCCTCCTGTTTTCTTCTTAGAAGGGTCAATACACAATATTCCAATCCAAATATTCGGATTGGCAGAAGACAATCTTCTTACTAACTCATCGGTAAGAGAGCTTTTTCCAGCACCACCTGTTCCTGTAATTCCAATTACTATACTTTTTTTATTTTGTGTGTCGTCTAACTTCTCTTTTTTATTTTTCCTTCTGTGATTTTCGTAGTAGGAAATAGTCTGGCTGATTTCTCTAAAATTTTTCGGACTGAGCTTTGTGTTTATTATATCTTCGGATATAGAAAAATCACACAACTCCATCATCTTGTCGATCATTCCCTGTAGTCCGATTTTCATTCCTTCTTCGGGAGAGTAAATTTTAGTTACACCATATTTTTCTAATTCTTGAATTTCTGAAGGGATAATTACTCCGCCGCCACCTCCAAAAACCTTTACGTGCTCAAGTCCATTTTCTTTTAATAAGTCTATTAGGTATTTGAAATACTCAACGTGTCCCCCTTGATAGGAGCTTACCGCAATTCCTTGAACATCTTCCTGCAATGCGGATTGAACAATTTCTTTAACCGATCGGTTGTGTCCCAAGTGAATGACTTCGGCTCCACTTCGTTGGAGCATTCTTCTTATAATATTTATAGATACGTCATGCCCATCGTATAAAGATGCAGCAGTTACAAAACGAATTTTATTTTTTGGGGAAGGGTTTGAGTTTGTCATTGTTCGATCATTTGCAATTTAACATATTGTGTTGTATTTTTTAAACACCAGAAGTATAATGTAATAGTCTTATTATTCTTGCAACTATATATTGAAGACATGAATTTGTTCAATGAAGAAATTTAAAAGTAGTATTTTTCTCATAGAATGAGTTTATAAATGTCACGCCTGCAAAAAGTCATTCTTGGAAATAGATATGCTAAAATACCTTGAGTAAAATCGCCATTTAACAGCGTTATTTTGATCTTGCAACACAAGGGCTGAGTAGTGTATTATAATTTTTTTAATGCCAAGCAGTAAGTGATTTTAGTTTTGCTTAAAAAATCTTAAAAATTTCCTGAAGAAAGAAACATATTCCGGTCTTGCATGGACTTCCATTCCGATTTTAATGTCGTTTTTATCTCCTCCGAGTTCGCACCATGAAGAGTCATCCTCCACCTGAAAAACTGTACATTTCCCTATTTTATCATAAAAAGTTTTTGTCCCTACTGCAGTTTTTGCTTAATTTTAATCTCCAATTAAATTTCATGTCTTTATTTTTTAAATAACCGTAATAACCAAGCCCAAGAGCCAAATGAAATCGTTCCCATAATGAATAGTCCCAGGAGATACATTATTAACGAGCCAAATGTAGCGCTAATAAAAAGGATGATTCCACTTTTCACCTGATCTTTGAAAAAACTCACGACTGCAAGGATTAGTGCAGTAACATTAAAAATATAGAACCCAATATAGGAAACTATTGGCACAGGCAAAAGAGCAAAAAGCCAAGCAATAAAAAGGCAAATAAATCCATAACGCACATGTTTTATGGGAGATTTAATTGTAGATTTTAGAATTGAATTGGTGTTTGATTTTTTGATTGTCTTCCCTTTAGAAGGTTTTGCAGATTTTGATTTTATTTTTTTTGTCATATTTTCCCTTCGTTAGTGTTTTAGTGTGATACAAGATACTACTGTTTCTCCCATGACGGTTGAGGATGATATCCATACATTTCCTATTTTTGTGTAAACTATCCAACTTCCTTGATTTTTAATAAGAAGCTTTCCTGCATTCCAACGATATTCATGTGCCGCTTCAAATCCCGACATACCGAAAGGCCCCTTGCTCATGGTTAAATGAAGTAATCCTCCCGAAATTTTTCCATTTCCCTCAATAGTACAAGACTCGTTTGACTGTTGAAGACTATTTTTTTTATGATTGTTGTATTCTGGTATTTTTTCCGGATTGGAAATTTGTTTCCTTTTTCTAATAGCGTCTTTGCAGATTTTTGAAAATTTTGCATAATTAGATTCCATACATTTTCGCAGTTCAGCTTTGTCTTTACTTCTTATTCCATGACAAAATTTTTGCCGATCATTCTTGCATTCTCCTCTTGCAGAAATATTCGTTACATTAAAAAATAAAATAATTAGAATAATTATTGCAATATTATATAGCATAATTTTGTTTTGGAGGATAAATAGCAAGCATGGTGATGGTCATTTTGCATAACCATAAAAAACTCTGTCAAATAGGTTTAAAATTTCCCAGAAAAAAATTATACACACTATGACCAGAAATCAAAATTTGAGAAAATATTGTCAATACCTCAAATTAGGTATATTTTCAAGATTTTAATATTTTCTTCTAATTCTTTATTCTGTGAGACTAAATAAGAAAAACTTATGCAATTCTGGTTTCTGATAATTGCTTGCCGCAATGAGGACAAAAATTCGCATTCTTTAATGGTATTTCTACTGTGCAGGCATTGCATAAAAGTTTTGCATCTGGGAGTTGCTCTATAAGCAGCTTTGGGTTGGATACATTTCTGTTTTTTAATTTTTCGTCTAATTGTTTTAATTCTAAAATTATAGATGAAGTAATTTCGTCAAATTCAGAGGATGTAGATTTTCCTGTTTGATACTCGTATTTTAAATCTTTCAAATTTTCTAAAAGCAAATTTCTTTTTATCCAGAGTGGGTCTATATTTTGAAAGTTTTCATCAGAAGGAATATAATTTTTTTTCACTATTTTTGCATAGAGAAATGGAGATAAAAAAAAGAGTGCCAAGAAAAGAGAATAAAAAATTAATAAAAAGTCCATATCCTTACTCTCCTGCTTCTTTTAAGTATTTATTTTTATCTGATTCAGTGATTGCGAATTCTTGTGCGATCTTTCTATTCTTATTTTTTCTTGAATAGATTGCAATTAATACAATTCCAAAAATTACTACGAAAAATAAAGTCAAATTGATCACTAAGGAATTTGGTGTAGCTAGAATTTTTTCTCCAAACCCATTGACAAGTCCTTCTACAATGTCCTGGTTTCCTTCTTTTAAAAACATAACTACGACAGGATCGTTTAGAATTTCTTCTCCAAATCCGTGGACAGTTTTTTGTACGATAGTATCTGCGGTTTCATTTTGTTTGATTCTATTTTCAAAAAAGTTTTTTAGATAGGCTGACACTCTGCAATTATTGAAAGAACAACTTTTAATAGGCAGGGAAGGAAGGCAGATGCAGCGAATTTGGCTTGTAACCTCATTAAAAACTTTGATATGCTCAGGATTAGTAAGTGTAGTTGTTGAAGAGTCTGAAAATAGTGCGTTATGCGTCATTAGAAATAGGAAAATACCAAAAATAGAAAGATAATGAATTTTAAATTGAAACATTTTTCTTTTCACCAATCGGGAGTAGGATGAATAACCCTGATAAAAAATATAAAAGAGAGCCGATCCAGATAAATTTTACTAAAGGGTTGATCCATATTTCTAAATGCCCGATAATTTTTTTTGGAAATTTTGAATAGGCAAGCTCTCTTTCTTTTATGGATGAGCTTTGGAAAAAATATTCTAAGAACATTATTGGCAAGTCCGGGTTTTCTGTATTTTGAATAGCGTCTTCTACAGCACCAAGCTGAATATAAAAATCTTCTTTAGGGTAGGACTTGATGTCCGGCTCGCTTGTTGGAATTTGTGTTTCAAGATTGCCTGTTAAGTGTGAAATTTGGGGATAGAATCTCCTTTCTGTTATCATGGATCCAGAATCTGTCAGGTGTCTGTACAGCTTGTAGGTGCCTTCTTGGGATACAATTACATTAAAAATATTCGGGAGACTATTCGCTTCTCCATTAATCACTGGTTTGATTTTTAGTAGAGATGCCTCGATTTGATAATTTCCTAGAACCCCTTTGTCTTGGCTTGCGTAAACAATTTCGTCTCTACCTGAAAATGGAGATAAGTCGTAAAAAAAGCTAATGGAAGTGTTTTGCTTGAATGCGTTGCCTGCATATCCGATAAAAATCAGTACAATGGAAAAATGCACAAGATAGCCTCCGTACCTCCTCTTATTTCTAAACAGAAGATTCTTTATCGAATGAAAATAATTTTTGTCTTGATGGGTTTCTTTTCGTGCAATCACTCCTCTGTAGAATTCTTGAAAAATTCCGGTGAGAGTAAAAAAGCCAAGACCGATTGTTAAAGTAGAATACAATTCGCCAAGCGTGTCGGAAATAGAATATTCTGTTTTTGTAAATAGTGAAGATATAGTAAAAGCATAAATCATAGAAGTAAAAATTCCAACTATGAAAGGTTTTAAAAGAGTTGAAAAAAATATTTTATCTGCGCCTTTTCTCCAGGCAAGAAGTGGAGATGCACCCATTAAAAGTAAAAGTAAAATTCCTGCCGGTACTCCCCATGAATTGTACCAAGGAGATTTGAATTCTTTTCCATACAGTAGAGGAGAGAATACCCCAAGTAAAATCGCAAAAGTTGCAAAAACAAGTAAAAAATTGTTTAAAAGAAAACTCCCTTCTTTGGAAGTGATTGCTTCAAGCTCTCGATCTGATTTCAATTTCGCATAACGCATCAGAAGAAAAGTAACTGAAGCGATAAGACTTACGATTATAAAAATTATAAATGGGGTGCCTATTGTAGATTTTGCAAAGCTGTGAGGCCCTTCCAAAACTCCACTTCTTGTAATCCATGTTCCTAAAAGCGTAAAATGAAAAGAGAGGATTAGAAGAAGCATGTTCCAGAATTTCAGCATACCTCTTTTTTCTTGGATAATAATGGAGTGAATAAACGCGCTGGATAATAGCCAAGGCATTAGAGATGCATTTTCAACCGGATCCCACGCCCAGTATCCACCCCATCCCAGCTCTTCGTAAGCCCATTTCGACCCAAGTAAAATTCCCACTCCCAAAAAAAACCAAGAAAATATTGACCACTTTCGGATGAGCTTTAACCAATCTTCAGACAAGTTCCCTGTTATAAGTGCACTCATTCCTATTGCAAATGGAATGGAGAAACTAACGTATCCGACATACAAAATAGGTGGGTGTAAGATCATTGCCCAGTGTTGAAGAAGTGGGTTTAAACCGCGACCTACTACTGCTGCCGGTTGAAATTCACGAAACGGTTGAGCATCCGAGTAAAATACGGCAAGATATACAAAAAATAGTGAAAGTGTAGATAGGACGAGTTGCATTACCGGTAAGCGATTGTTTCTCATATTTTTAGTTTGATGCAGTAATACAAAAGTAAAAAAGTTTAAAAGTAGATTCCAAAATAGTAGGGAGCCGGATGAGCCTGCCCATATCGAAGTCGCTCTATAAAAAAAAGACAAGTGCTTACTTGAGTGCATGACTACATAGTAATTTCTTAAATCCATACGACTGAGTTGAGTGATTAGAATTATAAAGGCAAGTAGTATGATTCCAAAGTTAGAGATTAAAAATAATCTGCCGCGTTCGATGTATTTTTCGTCATTTTTGATAATTCCGTATAAAGTGCATCCTGTAGAATATAAAAGAAATGCGAAAGAAGAAATAATACAGAGAGCACCCAGATCATTCATAGTTGGGTTTTACTTTTCCCTTTTTCATCTTTGTAGTCGGCTTCATACTTTGAGGCACATTTAGTTTCAATGTGATTGGAAACTAAAACTCCATTTTTTAGCTTCCCATCCACTCTTGCTCTGACTCCTTCTTTAAAAGTATCCGGTAAAATTGTGCTGCCGTCAAAATGAATAGGAATTTCTTTTTTATCCATTTCTAAAATAAACTTGGCTTCTTTGCCTTCTCTTGACAAAGTTCCTACTTTTACAAAACCTCTTACTCGTAAAAAATCACCGGAGTATTTTGCTGGGTCAGCCGCTAATTCATTTGCATCGAGGAGAATAAAAGAAGTTTCTTTAGATGAAAAATAGGCAATTAAGCCCAATGAAATAGAAATAACAGAGATTAGTATTGCAAACTTTGCTTTCATGTTTATTACTCGAACACCTTTTAGACCATTAGATAAAATCAATGTTTGAAGAAAAGTGGAAAAAAGAGAATTATTTTATTTAAAAGTCTCTTACTAAAGAAATAAATTTTTCATAACCTGATTCATTCATTTTTTCTAAAGGAATGAATTTAAGCGATGCACTGTTTATACAATATCGAAGACCTCCTGCTTCTTTGGGACCGTCTTCAAATACATGCCCAAGGTGGGAGTTTCCAATTTTACTTCTGACCTCTATCCTTTCCATTCCGTACTTTTTGTCTTGTTTGTATTTTACGACTTCTGAAAAAATTGGCTTTGTGTAACTTGGCCAGCCACACCCGGAATCAAATTTATCTTTTGAACTAAACAAAGGCTCACCAGTTACTACGTCCACATACAAACCTTTTTCGTGAGAATCCCAAAATTGATTCGAGAATGGTTTCTCAGTTGCATCATTTTGAGTGACAAGGTACTGATCTCGAGTGAGAGTTTTTTGCAGTGTTTTATCATCTGGTTTGTAATACAGAGGTGATTCTGTTTGTGGATTTTCATTTAATGAAGATAAGTCAATATGGCAATATCCATTTGGATTTTTTTCTAAATATTTTTGGTGGTAGTCCTCTGCTAAAGAATAATTCTCTAATGGCAACACTTCTGTGACTATGGGCTTTGGGTAGTTTTCTTGAAATTTTGCAATCGATTCTTTAATAATTAGAAGGTCTTCAATTTCTTTATAGTAAATTCCTGTTCTATACTGAACCCCATAATCGTTTCCTTGTTTATTGATTGAAGTCGGATCAATAATTTTGAAAAATTTTTCTAGAAGTAAACTAAGAGAAATTTTTTTCGGAGAGTAATGGACTTCTACAGTTTCTGAATGCCCAGTATTCCCATAACACACATCTTCATAGCTTGGATTTTTAGTGGTACCGTTTGCATAACCTACTGTAACTTTTGCAACACCGAAAATTCTTTCAATATAGGCTTCAACTCCCCAAAAACAACCTCCCGCAAGCCAAATTTTTTTAAGCTCTGATTTACTATAGTCTATATTAAGGTTTGGATTTTCAGGGAATCTTGGATTTTTCATAATCTATTCATCCTTATATTACATTTGACAAAAAAAATTAAAGTTTAACAAAATAAGATTTAAAAAAACTCTACTTCCAGACTATACTAAGCTTAATCTTTTACTTCAAAATTTTAAATTAACTAAATTAATGCCTAAAAACACACCTAAAGTAATGAGTGTCCACATGGTTTAACCCCCAATAATCTACCTAAAAAACTTAAAACCATCCCGACTCTTCTTTATCTATTCCGTCTAACGTCCAGATTTATATATTTTGCATACTGTGTGCAAAATCAGAGAAAAATTTTCTAAAATCAGCATCTTCTCTATCTATGGTCTTGCCCCCTAAAACTGGAATACAAAAAAAGGGGATAAAGGAGACTTGATAATATGATAAGAAGAAATAACTATGGCAAAGAATTTAAGGAAAAAATAGTAATGGAAATTTTGTCCGGGCAGAGTTCCGTTTCGCAAATAGCTCAAAGGGAAAAGGTAAATCCTCAAACAATCCGAAATTGGAGAAATGAGATAGATACAGGAAAGTTTGAACAAAATAATCAAACCGAATTTGCTTTAAGGAAACGAGTCGCAGAATTGGAAGGTGCACTTGCCAACCTTGCGTTAGATAATCACATTTTAAAAAAAGCCCAAAAATATCTGCAAGACTGGAAGCAAAAAGAGAAATTATCAGGAAGTATCTCGCACCAGAATTTGGAATTGTAAAAAGCTGTAAAGCTTTGGAGATCAGTATCTCTTCCTTTTATTACCAATCGGATGCAAAGATTAAAAGAAAACAGGAGGATAAGCAACTAATAGAAAAGATTGAAGCATATCTGGATTTAATGCCTCAATCAGGTTACAGGTCTGTCACTTATTTTCTGAGAAATGATATGAAAATCAATCATAAGCGAGTTTACAGGATCATGCATGAAAACCTTTTAAAATGCAGTCCGAAGAGGGCTTATCATCATGCGACCACGGATTCAAAACATAACCTGAAAAAATATCCAAATCTTCTTAAGGACAAGTCAATTAATCATGCACGAGTAATAGTTGGTGATGTTACTTTTTTTGATGTTCAGGGGAAAAATCATTATCTGGCATCACTAATGGATATGGAAAACAGAGAGGTCATCGGACGAGCTGTTTCTGATAAACTTAATAGTGAACTTGTCAGGTCTGCATTTGAGTCGGCTCTCATGAACAGAGGAAGTCTCGAAGGTTACATTCATCATACTGATTCTGATAGAAGATATTGTTCGCATGAATATATAGAACTTCTGAACAATTCCAAAATACAAATTTCAATGTGTCTTGGTAATGCATATGAAAATGCACACGCAGAATCTTTTAATAAAACTATCAAGTATCAAGAGATAAATATCTCCTGTTATGCTGATAAAATTGAAGCAGCCAAAAGTATTTTTCAATTTATTGATCGGTACAATTCAATCAGACCTCATTCAGCTTTAGGAGGACTATCTCCTCTGCAATTTAAAAATAAACAAAAAATATGATTTTTTTCTTTACAGTTTTAGGGGGGCACTTCAAATATGTCAGACTAATTTTAGGAGAACTTTTTTTAGACGGGAAGAGGCTTACATTCCCACTATCTTTAAATGGTGGTGGAGATAGGGAAATAAATTCTTCTCCAAAAAATTTGACACAAGCGTCAAATTTTAATTGACACTTGTGTCAATTAAAATAAATTATGGTCTTATGAGAGTAGGAATAATTGGGCAGGCTTTGACCATTGAGAAAGAAAACTACGATTGGTCAGTTGAGGATACGGTATTTTTCACCGTAAAGAAGGCTTTAAAGTCGAGTAGTTTAGAAATAGGGGAGATAGAGACTGTAATCTCTGCCGGTGACGATGTATTGGATGGACTTGCTATAAACCACTGCCAGACTGTAGAGGCTGCGGGTGCATTTTTAAAAGAAGAGTCCAAGGTGGAAAGAGACGGTGCTTGGGCAGTTCATTACGCTATGGCAAGGTTGCTTTCTGGGAAGTTTCAAACGGCGATGGTTGTTGCATTTTCCAAAGGGACTCAATGTGGATTGTCTCCATTTAGCGGCATGGTTTCTGACCCTTTTTATCTTCGTCCTGTGGGGACAGATTCTGATACGATATGCGCTATCCAAGCTGAATACTTTTCTCAAAGACTTGGGGCAAGCGAAAAAGATTTTGCACTCGTCGCCCAAAAAAACAGAAGTTCCGGAAGTAGAAATGAAAGGGTGATGAAAGGCGAAGGAAAGGACTACTCTATTGAAGAAATTTTAGACTCACCCCAGATTGCCACGCCTATTCGAGAATTGACTACGGGGAGAGTCGGTGACGGTTGCACTGTTTTGATTTTAGCTACTGAAGAATACGTGAAAAAAAATAAGAGAAAGGCGAGTTTTATAACCGGGGTAAGTTTTATTTCGGATGCGTACTACCCGACTTATAGGGATTTGTCTAAAGTGAAAAGTGCAAGTGTAGCCGCAGGGCTTGCTTATAAAATGGCCGGAGTCGATCCTAAAAAAATTGACCTTGCAGAAGTGCACGAATGCTATGCTCATCAGGAAGTTATGCTCTATGAGTCTCTTGGGCTTTGTAGCGAGGGTGAGTCTATTTCTTTTTTACGAGATGGAAACACTAAGCCAAACGGTAAAATTCCCGTGAACCCTTCGGGTGGTGTACTTTGTGGGAATGTAATTTATGCGTCCGGTCTTACGAGGTTATTGGAATCTCACTTACAAGTAATTGGTGAAGCGGGTAGCGTACAGGTAAAAAATGCAAAGTCTGCGATTGCACACGCACAAGCAGGTCTTGCCATGCAGGCAAATATAGTTTATGTAATCGAGGCTTAAATGGGAAAAAAAGTTGCCATAACAGGAATAGGACAGACTAGAACAAAATTTAAACGTAAAGACGTAAATTTTCCGGAATTGATGGGAGAGGCTTGCAGACTTGCAATTCACGATGCTCAAATTAACATAGATGATATTGATTGCGTTGTATGCAGTAGCAGCCCTGAATTTTTTGAAGGGTTGAGCGAGCCGGAAATGTGGGCGACTGATTTTACCTTTGGTGTAATGAAGCCCCATTACAGAATCCACACCGGTGGAACTGTTGGCGCTTCTACTACTATAGCCGGTTGGTATTTAGTTACCTCTGGCTTATTTAAAAATGTATTAGTAGTTTCAGGTGATAAGTTGAGCGAGTCTTCTGTACAAAAGGGACTAAGTTTAGTGTATTCACCTACTATGGGAAGAGATTTTGCCGCAGGTGCACCTTCTGCAGTTGCTTGCCAAGCAAGGATTTATATGAATAAATACCCTGTAGCAAAAGATGAACACCTTGCAAAGATCGGTACCCAGATGAGGAAGAACGCGCTTAACAATCCAAATTCTGCTTTAAAACTACCGCAGATTTCAGAAGACATGATGTTGAATATGGCGTGGCTAAGTACTCCATTTAGGCTACTCGATTCTTGCCCAACAAGCGATGCAGCTTGCGCAATGGTTTTACAGTCTGAAGAAATTGCAGATAAAAGGGACATTCCAAAGGCTTGGATCCAGTCTGTTTCTGCTGTGTCTGATGGTGTGAATTATCCGGATAGAGATTGGTCTTTTCCCATAGCTCTGAAAAAAGCGGCAAACACTGTTTATAAAGAAACCGGGATAACAAACCCAATAGAAGATTTAGATGTAGTGGAAATTTATGACGCATTTACAAGCCAACATTTGATTTGGACCGAAGGGCTTGGTCTTTGCGAGGATGGGAGGTCTGCAATTGATTTGATCGATTCTGGTGCTACAAAAATGGACGGTAAAATTCCCATAAACCCATCCGGTGGAGTTTTGTCCAATAACTCAATCGGTGGCTCTGCAATGATACGTCAGGCGGAAGTGGCTCTGCAAATTATGAATAAAGCAGGAGAAAGACAAGTCAATGGAGCAGAAATCGGTCTTGCACACGGCTGGGGGGGAGCTATACAATTTCATACAGTGATGATTCTTTCTGGTGAAAAAAATATAGAGGACTCATTTCAAAAAAGAAAATCTATAAAAGTAGGCCAAAAATGAAAGAAACAGTAAAAACTTTAGAAGGCACAATTGAAATGGATTACAAGTGGGCTCCTGGGAGTACTGTGGGGAGATTTCTTACTCATTTGAGAGACTTAAACGAGGTGATTGCAGTTCGTTGTCCAAAAACTTCAAGAGTCTATCTACCTCCTCAAAGTTGGTCTCCTTACGGCCAAATAAAGATGGATCGCTTCCAAGTATTAAACGGAAAGATTAGATTAAAAGCAGGCTCCATTGTTTACAAGGCTCCTTGGAATATTCCGGAGGGGGTGAATGTTCCTTATATGTATGCAGCAATCCAATTTTCAGGAGCAGACACAGAGTTGCTACATATAGTTTGTGAGAAAGAAGAGATTTTGAAAAATCTAAAGCCTGGAGACGAATTAGAAATAGTTTGGAAAAAGGAAAAGACTGGTACAATTCGAGACATTGAATATTTTACTCCAGTTTCAAAGGAGAAGTTATGAATACTATCCAATATAAAACAGAGTGTCCATACTCTACAATTCCTGAATTATTAGAGTCAAGAGTATTAGAGCTTGGTAGTAAAGACTATTTAATTTTCCAAGATAAAAAATATTCTTATAGAGAGTTTCACGAGATTACAAATTCTGTATCTTCCTACTTTTACAAACTCGGATTAAAAAAAGGAGATCATATATCCATACTCATCCCAAACTCTCCTGAGTTTTTGTTTTGCTATTTTGGTGCAATGAAAGGTGGATTTGTTGCGGTCACTCTAAACACTTTATTAAAAGCAGACGAATTAGAATATATCATAAACGATTCTGATTCAAAAATTATTTGTACTACTCCCCAATATAGAAAAATGCTCGAGCCAATTTGGAAGAATTTAACTTCTCTAAATAAAACTATTCTAACAGGGGATTTAATTTTAGACGATGAGAAAAATACGATTCTATTAAATACACTAATAAATGAGGGAGATAAAAATTTTTTTGTTCAATTAAATGGTGATGACTCTGCATCTATAATTTATACTTCAGGTACTACAGGCCATCCAAAGGGGGTTATACTTACCCATTCCAATATTTTATACAATAGCTTTGTGGCTTTTCAGATGGTGGACTTGCAACCGGAAGATACAGCGCTTTGCATCATGCCCTTATTTCACGTAAACGCACAAATTGCTTCTATGATGAGCACTATTCAGGCAAAGGCAACTGTGGTACTGGAAGAAATGTTCAAGCCTAGAAATTTTATAGAGACTTTAAAAAAATATAAGTGCACTACATTTAGTGGAGTTCCCACTATATATAATTACCTAAACGAGATGCCGGATGCAGAAGGAGAAGATTTGAGTTTTTTGAAAGCATGTGTTTGTGGGGCTGCTCCAATGCCTGTGGAAGTTTTTCAAAAATTTGAAGAGAAGTTTAAGGGGAAAATTATAGAGGGTTATGGTCTTTCTGAAGGTACTTGTGTTTCTTCACTAAACCCTTTGCTCGGTGAAAGAAAAATCGGATCTATCGGAATACCCATCCCAGGTCAAGAAATGTCTATTTGGGATAACGATGGAAGTTCTTTGCCTGATGGTGAGGTGGGCGAAATAGTTATCAAAGGACCCAATACGATGAAGGGCTATTATAAAAAAAATGAGGAAACAAAAAGAATAGTCCAAAACGGTTGGCTTCGTACAGGAGACTTAGGGTATAGGGATAAGGACGGGTATTATTTCATAGTTGGTAGAAAAAAAGAAATGATCATTTCTGGTGGGGAAAATATCTACCCTAAAGAAATAGAAGAAATTCTTTACGAGCACGAAGGAGTTTTAGATTGTGCGGTAGTCGGAATCCCGGACAAAACTTATGGAGAGGTAGTAGGGGCGTTTATTGTTCCTAAGAATGGATCGAGTGTTTCCGAAAAAGAAATAAAGACCTACCTTCGTCCCAAAATTGCAGGGTATAAATTTCCAAAGATTATCGAAATAGTCACAGATCTTCCAAAAACCGCTACTGGAAAAATCCAAAAAAATAAGATCATAGAAGACTTTGTGGGAAACCTACAACTCGTAAACAGAGTAGATGGCCATTTGAATATACACTATAAATGGGTTTACGGTGAAGCGCTTGCAAAGTTTTATACAGGCTTAAAAAATGAGGGAAAATTTTACGGTTCCAAATGCCCGAAGTGTAAAAAAATCCAGTGTCCTCCTAAATCTTATTGTGGTGTATGTTTTGAAGAATGCACAGAATGGGTAGAGCTTCCCAATATTGGCACTTTAGAGAGTTTCACTACAGTGTATATGGAATTCCCAGGTCAACCTATGAAACCACCCTATACTTATGGATTTATAAAGTTAGACGGAACACATACCCACGTGTACCATTTGATCGAAGGTATTCCTGAGGTAGAAATTAAAATAGGATTAAGGGTAGAGGCAGTATGGGAAGACCCGGGTAAAAGAAAGGGAAATCTACACGATATAAAATATTTTCACCCTGTGGAGAAATAAATGTATAAATTAGGAAAAACCTTTGAAGAAATCCAAATAGGTGAAAAAGCGAGCTTTACAAAAACTATCACTGAAACAGACGTATATTTATTTGCAGGAATTAGTGGAGATTTTAACCCTCTTCATGTTGACGAAGAATATGCAAAATCAACTCAATTCAAAACAAGGATTGCACACGGTGGGCTTGCGGCCTCACTACTTGCGAATATACTTGGGATGAAGCTACCCGGGCTTGGAACTGTGGCATTGGAGGTAACTCAAAAATTTAGAAACCCTACCTACTTTGGTGATACAATTACTGTAGAGGTAGAAGTAACTAAAAAAATAGAAAGAATAAAAACAGTAGAGATGAGTATTCTTTGGACTAACCAAAGAAAAGAAGTAGTTAGTAAGGGAAGTTGTAAAGTTTTACCTCCCGAAAAACAGTCTTAGCAGTGTCGCATAACGTATAAATTTTATATAGAGAGGCTTTTTATGGATTTTTCTCTTCCTGAAGATGTACTTGAGTTTAAAGAGTCTGTAAAAGAATTTGCCAGAAAAGAAATCCTACCGAGTGCAGAAGAGAGGGATTTGAACAGGACATGGGACCCAAAGCTTTGGAAAAAAATGGGAGAAATTGGACTACTTGGGCTTCCAATTCCAATAGAGTATGGAGGGCAGGGGGCGAATTGCCTCACTACAACTGTTGCTACCGAAGCCTTTGCAGAGGGATCACTCGATGGAGGGCTTACACTTGCTTGGGGGGCGCATAGTATCATAGGTGCAATGCCTATAGTTTTATGCGGTACAGAAGAGCAGAAAAAAAAATATTTACCAAAAATGGCTTCAGGCGAGTGGACTGCGGGGCTTGGGCTTACAGAGCCTTATTCTGGTAGTGACGCTGCGGGAAGTATGCAAACTCGTGCGGTTAAAAAAGGAGATAAATATATACTCAATGGATCCAAAATGTTTATTACAAACGGACCTATTGGTGATGTATTTACAGTTATGGCGGTCACGGATAAGTATAAAGGAGCTTTTGGAGTTTCTGTATTCATCATAGAGAAAAATTTTAAAGGATTTAGCGTTGGTAAAAAATTAGAAAAACTTGGTATGAGAACAAGCACTACAAGCGAGCTGATTTTCCAAGATATGGAAGTTCCCTTGGAAAATATGATTTCTAAAGAAAACTCTGGATTTATAAGAGTGGGGAAGGCCACGCTTGAATGGGAAAGGACAGTGCTTGTAGCAAGCTCTATTGGCTCTATGCAGTCAATGCTCGATTCGGCAGTGCGTTATGCGAAAGAGAGGGAGCAGTTTGGTGAGCCAATCATAAATTTTCAAGCAATCCAGAATAAAATTGCAATTGCCAGAATGAAGTTAGACGCGTCTAGACTTTTAATTTACAAAAGTGCAATCAAAAAAGATAGAGGCGAGTCTGCACCGATTGAGTCTTCAATTGCAAAACTTTATTCTACAGAGTCAACGATAGAGGTAGCTTATGATATGGGACAGATTTTTGGTGGGTATGGTTTTATTCACGAATACCCTATTGAAAGAGCCTACAGGGATGCAAGACTTGGAACTTTGGGGGCAGGTACATCTGAGGTGATGAGATCCATTATCTCTGCAAATTTACAGGGAGGGATAAAATGAATTTTGAAATAGGAGAGGAAAGTAAAAAATTTTTAGAAGTATTTAGAGAATTTTGTAAAAAGGAAATTTCTGATTCAGTAGAGGATTCAGAGAAAAATGGCGAAATTCCCAAAAGCCATTTTACGAAATTATACGATATAGGCTATAATGGTTTACTGCATAAAGAAGAATACGGAGGGTCTGATTCGGGGTATTTACAAGCAATCCTTACTCAAGAAATTCTTTCAGAATACTGTGGCTCTACTTTTTTTTCAGTTGGTGCGTCTGTAGGTTTATTTGGAATTCCACTAAGCGAGTATGGAACAGAAGAACAAAAAAAAATCTATTTAAGAGAAGTAATATCCGGGAAAAAAATTGGTTGTCTTGCAGTGACCGAGCCTGACGCGGGTTCGGATGTATCCAGTATAACATCAACTGCAAAAAAAATCGGAAGCGAATATATACTAAACGGTCAAAAAACTTATATAACCAACGCACCAATTTGTGACTATATCCTAGCACTTGCAAGGATTTTTGACTCAGAAAAAAAAGAGAGCGGGCTTACTTGTTTTGTATTCGAGTCAAACAAAAAAGGAGTAGTTAGAGGAAAAAAACTTTCTAAAATGGGTTTAAAAGGCTCTCCTACAGGTGAATTATTTTTTGAAGAAGTTCGCTTAAACCAAGAAAATATACTTGGAAGACCGGGAAAAGGGTTTCAAATGATTATGGAAGCCTTTAACAGAGAAAGGCTTTCTCTTGCGGCATACTGTGTAGGCACTATGGCGGCTTGTCTTAATGATTGTATAGAATTCTCCAAGAAGAGAAAATCTTTTGGAAGACCAATTTCCAAGCACCAGAGCGTTGGCTTTATGTTATCGGATATATTAGTGAAGTATGAATCTGCAAGGGTGGTTTTACATGAGGCCTCTTGGATGATGGACAAATTTTCTAATAGTAAAAAATCTGATTCAAGAATGATGCATAACGGTTCCCCGGTTGATTTGACCGCAAAAATGGCAACTGCAAAATTACTCGCATCTACCCACGCAAGAGAGGTCGCAAACCTTGCAGTACAAATTCATGGTGGGGCAGGCTTCATGGATGAATACAGAGTCTCCAGAATTTATAGGGATGTAAAGCTCGCAGAAATCGGTGGGGGAACTTCTGAAATTCAAAAGCAAATCATTGCTCGATCTGAAAAAAAGAGGGTAAAATAAATGCTCGCGAACCGATTTATTGCAAAAGAAGTATTCCAAGAGAATTTATTTAAAGAAAAAACTATTTTGATTACAGGAGGTGGATCCGGGATAGGGAGACTAATTGCAGATAGTTTTGCCGAGCTTGGAGCAAACTTAGTAATTTCATCTCGAGACTCTGAAAAAATTCAACGTGCGTCAGACGAAATCCAAAACGATTGGGGGGTAGAAGTAAAGCCAATTTCTTGCGATATTTCTAACCCGGATTCAGTCAAGGCGATGGTGAATAACGCATTCTCCTGGAAGACAGTAGATATTCTAATCAATAACGCAGGTGCAAATACGTTACGCCCCACAGAGAATCTTTCTTTTGTAAGATGGAAAGCGATTCTTGATACAGTCTTGTCCGGTACATTCTATGTTACAAGAGAAGTGGCCGCCAAGTGGATAAAGAAAAAATCCAAAGGAAACATCATAAACATTGCATCTACTACAGGTTGGACAGGATCTCCACTTATGGCTCCATCTGGCGCAGCAAAAGCAGGGATAATCAATTTAGGAAAAACTCTCGGAAGCGAATGGGGGAAGTATGGTATTAGAATAAACGATGTGAGTCCGGGGCCAGTTTTTACAAAGGGAAGTTTTGATAGACTTTGGTTGAATGAAGAAGTAATTGAGATGATTCATAAAAAAGTTCCACTTGGAAAATTTCCAAGACCGGAAGATGTTGTAGGAAGTGTAATTTTTTTAGCCAGTCCTGCTGCCGAATTTTTGACAGGTGCATCTATTGCAGTGGACGGAGGAGAATCTTTGAAGCCGAGCTTTGCAGATTTAATAACCGAGTTTCGTCCAAGAAAAAAAATTGAAAGCGACGAAAATTTGCTCTAAATAAATTTTTGTAATAATACAGAAAAAAAAGATTATTCGTTTTTGTTCCAATTTTTATGGAAATTGTAAAAAAATATTTTTTTTTAAACAGATAAATTTTTATTCTTTTTGTATAATTTCTTTGACTCATAAAGGGGAAAAAATTAAAACGTAAGCCTTATAGTATATTTTTTTAAAAAATATATATACGAACTTATTTACAGATGTAAAAAACTATTATAGTGGTTTAGATTGGATGCAAATTTTAAAAGAAAAAAATATAAATAAAGACTCTACTGTACTTTGTATGTGTGCAGGATGCGGTAAAAATGTTGAGAAAGTTTATCAAAATAATTTATGTAAGACTTGTTTGACCGGCATATTCAAACGATTGGTAACAGTGATTGATTCTGTCAGGCACACAAATTCTATTTGAAGATCGATGGATTACCCTTTCAAGCAGATTGAAGAGAAGTGGCAGAGATATTGGGAAGATAACAAAACTTTTTTAACGGACGAGGATGAGTCTAAGGAAAAGTTTTATTGCCTCGATATGTTCCCTTATCCAAGCGGTGCGGGTCTTCATGTAGGACATCCAGAAGGTTATACAGCAACAGATATAATTTCCAGATACAAAAGGATGCAAGGGTTTAGAGTTCTTCATCCTATGGGCTGGGATTCTTTTGGTCTTCCGGCAGAGAGATACGCCATGACCACAGGGATTCACCCGAGCGTAACAACAAAATCGAATATAGACAATTTCAAAAAACAAATTAAGATGCTGGGTCTTTCTTATGATTGGGAAAAAGAAATTGCAACGTCTGATTCTAAGTACTACAAATTCACTCAAGTGATCTTCTTAAAGATTTACAACAGCTATTACGATATAGACTTAGACAAAGGAGTCCCGATTAGAGAGTTAATTTCTGAATTTGAAAAAAACGGCTCTAAAAAAGTAAACTCAGCGTCTTGGGATTATAGTAGAGTCTTTAGCGAAAAAGATTGGAAAAATTTTTCCTCGGTTGAAAAAGAAACCATTTTGTCTGATTTTAGATTGGTTTATATTGCTAATATTCCTGTAAATTGGTGTGAGGGTCTTGGCACCGTACTTGCCAACGAAGAAGTAGAAGAATGGGTAGGGAAGGGCTATACAGTAGTTCGTAAACCCATGCGTCAGTACATGATGAGAATTACAGCCTATTCCGACAGGCTATTGCAAGACTTGGATTTAGTGTCTTGGCCCCAGTCCACTTTAGAAATGCAAAAAAACTGGATCGGTAAAAGTAGGGGAATTGAGATAAATTTTTATACAGAATCAGGTAAACCAATCAGGGTATTTACGACCAGACCGGATACAATTTTTGGAGTAACGTATTTAGTTTTATCTCCTGAACACCCCTTGGTAGATGAAATTACTACTCAAGAGAATAAAAACTCTGTGGAAGAATACAAAAAAGCCACTTCTATAAAAAGCGATTTAGACCGGACTGACTTGAATAAGGACAAAACAGGGGTAAAAACGGGTAGTTTTGCCATAAATCCTGCAAATAATGAGAAAATTCCGGTCTGGATTGGTGATTATGTTCTCTATGGATACGGAACAGGTGCGATTATGGCTGTACCTGCTCACGATACTAGGGATTTTGAGTTTGCAGAAAAATTTTTCTTACCCATTCTACAAGTAATTCACTCAGAGGAAAACCTGCCTTTTGATTCAAAAAACTCGTATTGCATAAATTCTAACTCAAGTGAAGTCCAATTGAACGGTCTTGGATTTGAAGAGTCGTTTGAAAAGATTTCTAAATGGGCAGAGTCCAAAAAAATCGGGAAGGTGAAAAATCAGTATAAGTTAAGAGACTGGTTATTTGCAAGGCAGAGGTATTGGGGAGAACCTATTCCGCTTGTGCATTTAGAAAATGGGGAGACTTTTTCTCTTAGCGAAGACTCATTGCCTTTGGAGTTGCCTGACCTAAAAGAATTCAAGCCTTCTGGAACAGAAGAGTCTCCTTTGGCGCTTGCAAAGAATTGGTTAAGTTATTACGACCCAAAAACAGGTAAGAGAGGTAGGAGAGAAACAAATACCATGCCTCAATGGGCGGGATCTTGCTGGTACTATTTAAGGTTTATTGATCCTATAAATGATGAACTATTTTGTGATCCAGTAAAAGAAAAGAAATGGATGCCTGTTGACCTATACGTCGGTGGTGCTGAGCATGCAGTTTTGCATTTATTGTATTCTAGGTTTTGGCATAAGGTTTTATTTGATCTGGGCTATGTTTCTACACCAGAGCCTTTTAAGAAATTGGTTCACCAAGGACTTATATTAGGTGAAGACAAAAAGAAAATGTCCAAGTCGCTTGGTAACGTAGTCAATCCTGACGAGGTAGTAAAAGAATACGGTGCGGACAGTTTACGACTTTTTGAAATGTTTATGGGTCCTCTCGAAATCGCAAAACCTTGGAGTACGAAAGGGGTAGAGGGAATTTTTAGATTTTTAAATAGAATTTGGAGGTTGTTCCACGGCAAAGATGGAGAAAACTTTTTTGTAGAAGATATAGAGCCAAATGAAAAAGAGTTAAAAATTTTACACCGGACAATAGAAAAAGTTTCTTCAGACATTGAGAATCTTTCTTTCAATACTGCAATTTCTCAGATGATGATTTTTGTAAATGAGTTGACTCCGGAAAATAGAAGACCAAGAGAAATCTTAGAAAAATTTGTATTGATTTTAGCGCCATTCGCTCCTCACCTTGCAGAAGAGCTCTGGGAGAAGTTAGGAAATAAGAAAAGTTTGTCGTATGAAAAATTTCCAAAGCTAAATAGAAAATTTTTAACAGAGGATTCTGTGAAAATAGTAGTTCAGGTAAACGGAAAATTAAGAGGCGAGTTTTTTGCAGATAAAAATATCACCGAAATTGATGCCATCGAAAAAGCAAAAAACTTAGATAAAGTAACCCAGTTTTTGCAAGACAAGCAAATTAAGAAATCCATTTATATAAAAGAAAAATTAGTCAACATAGTAGTTTAAAGAAATCTTTTTAAATTACTAAAGCGATAATGATAGCGATAGCAACAACAACTCCGGCTACAACTATTAAGGGAAAGTTGCTGCCTTGACTTTTTGTTGAGCTATTCTGGTTTTCTTTTTGAGAGGTTGCACCTTTTTCTTTTGGAACTGCAAGTCGAACCGGCCTTTCTTCAAATGCTCTAAGTAGTACTTCGTTTGGCCCTTTTGCAAAAATATGGTATTCATTTTTTGCCCCACCTAAGATTTTCACAAAAGTCCCGGTAATAGGTCTGTTGATCCCATCTTTCCCTACAGCACCCATACTCGCTGCCAATGCTTTTTCTTCTTCAGTTTGAAAAGGCAAGATAAACAAAAGTTTTTGTCCGTTTTGTAGTGCATCAAAGTCGATTCCAGCAACAGGGGACAATACAGTTTTGCAAATCACTACTCTGCCAAATCCTTTTTCCAATTCTTCAATTTCTTTTTCTACGGGAGAGCTTTCTAATTTCACAGATTGAGATTCTGTTTCCGATTCTTTTTCAGCAGGGTCATCATAGATCGGTCTTGCAATCGGATTTACTATACCGTTCATCACATTTTTGTACCTAAATTTTACACTTGATATAGGCTCTACATCTGCTTGAACTTTAGTTCTTTTGGCACGGATATAAGAAGTGATTGCAGGCTCAAGCATTGCAACTGTACTCGCTACATCTTTTTTTTCCCAAATAGAAAAAAGTCCGGCGATAGTAGCTTTGGTCAATTTCTGGTACACTGCTCTACCTACATTTTCAGACAATCCCTGATCCACTCCTCCAGACTTCATCACAGAAACCAAATCGTGAGAAAATTGGCTATAGTCTTCAAAGGTACGAATTTTTCTTAAATTAGGAGAATTCCCGAAAATAGAATACATGACCAATATATCGGAAGTGAACTTAGAAATTATAGCAACCATTGCCCCAGAACGGTTTTCAATATCTACTCTAAGTTTTAATATATAGGCATCCTGAAATTTGCCTTGAATTAGCTCCCTTGCCTTGTCTTCGGTCTTTACGGACTCTAATGCAATAGACATTAACTCTGTGTGTTCTTTAAGTTTATCTTTTTCTTCTTCTGCCATTTATTTAAAATAACTCCATTCTTTTCTTAAATCTTCTCTTGGTGTTTGTCCGTTTGAAAGAATCTCGTCAAAAATCATTCTTCTGGGCTTATAATCCTGATTCAATGGGATTTCAATTCTTGCAATAGTTTTATTTTCTTTTTCAGAGGTAAAGATCGTGAATAGGTGTCTGTCTAATCCACACTGAGCCATGAGAATTTCTACTAAGGTAATTCCCATCCCGGCTCCTTCTGTATTATCTCCGTGCTCTGTAAAAAATTCAAATAAGTTGTCGTAAGATTTTGCAGTGACAAATTTTTCTCGAATTCTATCTTCTTCTTTTTTTAACAGTGGAAAATTATTGATTACGTTTAATATCAACCTATCTTTATTGTGGAAAAATTTGATTTTGACGTTGATGTCATTTGTTTTCATTTTTTCTTTGTAATATGGAAATTTTTTATCACTCAAGTTTACTTTGAAACTTTGCATCCCCTTATCGTACTCTTCAGGATTATCAGAGTTTACATTCATTTCGTTAAATAAAATTCTCTTTATCGCAGCTTTTGTGGAATTCACTACTAATTCCTTGCAAGCAGTGTAAATCAATTCCATTAAGTCGCTTCGTTCATAGCTGTTTAGAATAGATTGGATGATGTATTTGATTTTTGCTTCTCCTGAGTCTCCTAGTACACAGGTAGAAAATGAGATTGGTTTTCCGCTCAACACAGAATTGCCCACAACTTCTCGAAAAGTTTCTGTTATAAATTTAGATTCTTCTTTCATTGTTATTTTTCAAGAAATTTTTCATATATCTATTTCTAAGTATGCTCTCACAAGTTATTGTAAAATTTGTTTCAACCTTTCTTTTACTTCTTGAATATTTGCCTTGCAAGGAATGATCGAATTCATAAGTTTTTTATTTATATTCTCAATTTTTCCTTCGTGAAAATTTACTTTAAATTCAGTAAATTTAAGCCCATTTGCAGTAGAAATTACCACAACCCTTTGCCCTTTTTGTATAACCTTCTTATTTAGTAGTTTAAATAGAGCGGCTAAGGCTACACCTGTATGCGGGTCATTGTACAATCCATACAAATCTCCTTTTGCTGCTGCATCCGAAAGCTCCGATTCAGATGCTTCCTCTACAACTCCATCAAATTTTTGTAGTATTCGGATTGCTTTTTTAACAGACACGGGATTTCCGATTTGGATTGCCGAAGCTAATGTTTTTTTTGCAATAACAGGTTGAAACTCCTGAAAATGATTCAAGTAAGACTTATACAATGGATTTGCATTTTGAGATTGAGCCACTGCGATTCGAGGTAGTTTTTTTATAATTCCAAGATTGCTCAACATTTCAAAACCTTTACCGAGGGCAGATACATTCCCAAGATTTCCACCGGGTATAATCACCCAGTCCGGCACATTCCAATCCAATTGTTGTACAATTTCCGGGGATATTGACTTTTGTCCTTCTACCCTAAGTGAATTCATGGAATTCGCAAGATAAATACCGCTTTCTTCTGAAACTTGTTTTACGATTTCCATGCAACCGTCAAAATCAGTTTCAAGGGAGATGACTTTGGCACCATTGGACACAGGCTGGATCAGTTGGGCAGGAGAAACTTTATTGGAAGGTAAAAATACGATTGCAGGAATTCCTGCTTTTGCTGCATAAGAAGCCAATGCAGCCGATGTGTCTCCGGTACTTGCACAAGCCACTGCGCGAACTTGGCTGCCTGATTTTTTCATGGAGTTTACTTGGCTTACAAGCACAGTCATTCCAAGGTCTTTGAAAGAGCCTGTGTGAGATACACCGCATTGTTTTATATAAAGACCTTCAAGCCCCAAGTCATTAGCAAATCGTTCTGAATGAAAAAGATGCGAGTTTCCCTCACCGGATGTAATGATATGTTCGTTTGGAATTTCAGGCAACACCCATTCTTTTTTACCCCAGACACCTGATGTAAAAGGCTCTTTTGTTGACCTGTACCTCTCATTAAAAATAGATTTCCAGTTTTCGGAAGATATTTTTTTTAACGAATTTAGATCATGGGTAACCTCTAAGAGATCCCCGCATTTTTTGCAATTGTAAACTATCTCGTTTAATGGGTAGGTTTCGTTGCAATTTTCATTGATACAGGAAAATTTTGCGGTAAACTGTGAAATCGAATTGTTCATAGAAATTAAATTGAGGATAGGATTTCCTTTTTCTTTGTTTCAAATTCATCGGCAGAAATCATCCCACCGTCGAGAAGCTGCTTTAGCTTTGCGATCCTCGCCATTGGGTCATTGGCTTGAGTGTTTTGTGGTTGTGTGCCTGCCTGCATATTCTGGCCCATCATTCCAGCCATCATATTACCCATGTTCATGCCGACTCCAAGTCCGAGTCCAGCTCCCATAGTATTTCCGGCTCCTCCACTTTCATTTTTTGCAGCTGCTTCTCCGATATCCAGCATTCGTTTTTGTTGGTAAGCTGCGCCTAACGTATCTATCTCAAATTTCTCTGATAGAATTTTTTGTATTTTCTGGAAGTTAGGATCGCCTTTGTCGAAGTTGATAGATTGAATCAGAAAATCAATCACTTCAATTCCATATTTTTGGAAGTCTGCCTGAATTGTAGTCTTACCAGCAGAGCCTGCTTCGTTTCTGTATTTATTGATCTCGACTATGGAAGTATTATTACTTAAAACTACTTCAGATAGAAAATCTCCGAGTCTTTGATCTATAAATGGTTTTAAGAAACTGTCAATTTCGCCATTGCTGTATTTGTGGGAGGCTCCGACTACCGTAGTCACAAAGTTTTTGGAGTCTGCAATTTTCATATTGTATGAACCAAATGCACGTAGCTCAATCATAATCTTGTACTTTGGGTCTTCTAATGGGATGGGTGAGATTGTTCCCCACTTCATAGGAATCACTGCTTTATTCACATAGTACACCTCAGCAGTAAAAGGAGTTTTTCCACCAAAAGGAAGGTTTACTAATTTTTCTAAAATTGGTACATTTCCTGTTTTTAGAGTGTGGGTACCCGGACCGAATACGTCGAGAGCTTTTCCTTCTTTAAAAAATACTGCCTCTTGGCTTTCATTTACAATTAATTGTGTAGCGTAGCTTAGATCAATTGCTGGGTATTTCCATACAATAAGGTCTCGATCGCCTTCAAATTTGATTACGTCTATTAGTGCCATTTGTGAATCTCCTCAAGTATTACAATTTTATAAAAATATTTTTTCTTTCTTTGAATAGTTTATCTATCGCTTCGATTTCTTTGATTATAAGGCTTGTCTGGTAGGTTATGTCTGTTTCATTTGTCATCTGACTAACATTGGATGAGTATTCATTAATTTTATCTTCTAAGTCATTCACTGATTTTAAAACAGTGTAGTCAAACTGTGCTAATTTTTCTAACTCTTCTTGTGTTGGTTTCAATCCGGTGCCGGCACCACTAAGTCCGTAAGAGGCTGAGTTTACTGAAATAGCAACTCTGTCCAGTAGGCTTGATAGAGAGTCTGTTTTCCCGATTAGATTCAATAGATTCTTTCTTACAAATTGAGCTTCAATATCTCGGATCGGATTTTTATAGGATTGGAGCTTGGTTGAGATTTCTTTTCGGATTGTTAAGTCGGCGTTATCGTATTGAAAATTTTCTAAAGCTTGTGAGTATAGAGGAATTTTTGCAAAGAAGGATTTGATTACACCTCTTTCGGCTTTATATCTTCCAATTAGAGAATTAACCGGATCGCTTTCGTTTAAATCCATTTGAAACACTCCTTGAATTGTAATATTTTTGAGTAGTAAAAAGAATCAATGAAATTTATTTACTTTCATATCCGTTATATTAGAAAATAACCTATTTCTGGAAAGATTTTTTTAGATTTTTTTAGAATAGTGCTAAGTATTTTGGAGATTGGAAATACATTTCTCAATCTGGCTCCGAGCATAGTTCAGAGCCAAATTGGGATAGTTGAGAAAAAAAATCAGGAAAAGATCAATATCCGTGGTATGGGCTTCCTTTAGTTCCTGATATTTTGATTTCGCTCATGCAAGTATCAGAGGCTTTTCCCTTAAACGCACCGTTAATGATGAACTTAATATTTTTTCCGGTGATTGTCATTTCCCCTGAGCCATTGTCTTGGTAGTCATATACGTCATCTTTTAGATCTACAGTAAGATCTGCACTATCTGAGGTAACTCGGAGTGAAGAAACCCGGTTATTATTTTTGTAGTTAGCTTCGCTTTTTGCGTATCCGTTAACTACACCGATCCCGTAAATTGAAACATATTCATCAAACTGAACATTTACCCATTCACCTACTCCATCGTCGTTATTTTTTCCTTCGCACCAAGCGGTTTGTAAACTTCCATCAAATAGGTTTCTTGGGTCGAATTCATTTTCTTTTCCTTCAGATGCAATGTATTGAGAGGAAGAAGTAATGACTGCCTTACCAAGTCCGGGAAAATTTACAGATCGCATTACCATATTCGCAGGGCCTAAATTTTTTAGTTCAATATAAGCCTCTTTTCCGGGAAATTGGATTAATACAAAATTTCCACTCGTTTCTAATTTGAATACATTTTGTCCGGATTTTGCTGTTCCGGCTTTTTCGCTTTTTTCATTGGGTCGGATAAACAGGTCAGAGTCTAAAATTACTGTAGCCGATTCTAACTTTCCTTCTCGGACTGCTTTGTCTTCGATCCATCCTTTGGTGCTTGTTCCTTCAACTTGCACTAAAAAATACTTTTTTCCGTCCAAAGTTTTTTCTTCTAAAAATTTAACGTATTCTCCTCTTTTTACTTTTCCGTTTTGAACAAAAACGGGTTTTTTTTCGCCTGGATTTTCTACCAGTGTAGTGTCTGTTAAAATAGTTCTCAGTTTACTGTTTCCGCAATTGAATAAGAATATCCCGCTTAAAAAAATTGCGAATAGAATTTTACTTTTCATATTTTCTCCTTTATTTTTTCAAAAATCGGATTGAATGTATTCTTTTACAATTCTTTTTTTATATTATAAAATTGGAAACTAATCTATTTTGTTTAAAAAACAATCAATAGAAATACAGTTGAAGTGACCCCCTAAAGCTTGGCGAATTTTTTATTATTTCCCTTTATTCCCTAATAGGATATTTAGAAAATAAGAGTTTTTTATAAATACATCGTAGATTAGAAAACTAAAAAAGGTTACACCTGCAAAATGAACTAAAAATTTCACAGTTTGCTCAAGCTTTATTTCAACGAGATAGTACCCCAATACTAAAGATACCGGAAAATGGATTAGAAATACCGGGAGGCTGGACTTTAGTAAATATTTAGAAAATGAATTTTCAAAGTTCACCCACTTTTGAAAAGAGCTTAAGAGTAGATAGGAAAGGAGCCAAGCCAAGACAGATTCTAAAAATAAATGAAAAAACCGAATCCATTTTCTGTAAGCATCAAAATAAGGAATCCAGTACGGATCTAAAAAATCTATCTTCAAATATAAAATAAATGCAATGACTCCCAAAACACAGGCGAATAGATAGCTATTTTTTTCCAATTGGAATATTTGCAAAATAGAATATCGAAAAGAAAAGACCCCGCATAAAAAATAAGAAAAATAGCCTATAAAGCTGAAAATATCAATTTTAAAAATACTAAACCCTATTAAAAAAAAAGTATGGCTGATTAGAGAAACAGAAAAGCTGAATAAAATTCCGAAGAAAATAAAATGTAGAATTTTTAAAAAGTACAATTGGTTAGTTTTGTTTTGTAAATTCTTTTTTTCTTTCCAATCTTTTTTGTTTGATTTATTCAAAAAATATAGTTTTGGGATGTATTGTAAAAACACTTTAAATAAAATAAATAGAAATGTATATATCAAGAGATAGATTAAAAACCAAATATAGGAAAATTGAAATTTTTCTATATGAAAAAAATGAATGTAGAATTCTAAGAAAGATAAATCAGGGTTTTGTAATTTATTTTGGAAAAAATATTCTACAGGACTAAAAGCTAAAACTCCAAAAATTGTAGGGATAAAAATCCTCCAAAATCTGTGTTTTATAAAAGTGGGTATTCCTTTTTGCACTAGTACCAATTCCGAAAAATATCCGGCTAAATAAAAAAAAAGGGGCATTCTGAAAATATGAATAAATTTTGTAGGTATATCGTACCAGTAAGCTCTCTCTAAATCTTTTAATACGTACCCATCTGTTTCAGAGAAAATAATAGTACTATGGAAAAATATTCCAAGAAGCAGTAAAAATGACCTTAGATTGTCTGTATAGAAAAGTCTTCCCTTCATGTAAAAACGAGATTTTTCATAGAATATCTGAAAACTATCTTAAAAATTTCATTGACGAAAAAAAAAAATCCTTAAAGATTAGATAATCCTGAATTTGGAGTACAATTATCAAAAAGTTTTTTGAAACACCTTCATTTAAAGATCTATTACTGAAGCCTCCCGATTATTGGATTCTAAACGCATTTCCGAGATTTGTAGGTGATTATCTCAGAGATTTCACTATGCTCGAAGTAGAGGGCTTAGAAAATGTACCGAGGGCGGGTAGGGTCATGCTTGTCCCAAACCATAGCGGGTTACTTGGCTGGGACGCACTTGTGCTTCAAAATGAAATATTTCGACAAAAATTGAGAATCCCGAGAACTATGGCACATGCATTTTGGGAATCAACCCCATTTTTAAAAGAGATGAGTGGTAAGTTTGGGTTTTTTGCGACTGATTTTAAAAGAGCCGTAAAAATTCTAAAAAGAAACAAGTTGATGATAATTTTTCCAGAAGCAGAGCACGGTAATTTCAAACCTTCTTACAAAATGTACCAATTGGCAGACTTTAATCCCGGGTTTGTTGCACTTGCGATTATGACCCACACACCAGTTGTGCCTGTGGTAATACTCGGAGCAGAAGAAAATTATATAAATCTGGGAACAGTGGATTGGTTTGAAAAATGGATTGGTGCAAAAGTTCCGATTCCTTTGAATTTACTCCCTCTACCTTCCAAGTGGAAGATCAAATTTTTAAAACCGATTTCTTTTTCCAAATACAACAGAACAGATGTGAAAAATGAAAAGTTTTTGCTGGAAGTCACCCAGAATATTCGATTTAGAATTCAAGCTACTATCCACAAGGAGCTTGTAAAAAAAGGAATATTCAAATTTTAATTAAAGGAAAACTAAAAGCTATGGAAAATATACTTTCAAGAACAGAAAAGTTACTAAGAGTAAAAGTAAAAGATATAATGAGTACGAATCTTGTCACGGTTGATGCAGACGATTTAATCGGAAAGGCTTCGAGGCTTATGATAGAAAATAGAATGCACAGCCTACTCGTGATGAAAAATGCAAAGCCAACATACATGATTTCTACTTATGATTTGATAAAAGTTTCCTACGAAGATACATTTAGCGAAGATAGCGCAGACATGCTTAGGACTCAAGTGGAGGAGCTTGTAAAAGGGCAGAAGATGGCAAGTGTAAACTCTGAGGACTTTATTATAGATGTGCTTAAAATTATTGTAGACTATAATTTTCACTCTTTACCTGTAATTGATGAAGGTATTGTGAAAGGTGTAGTGACATTAATGGATCTCGCTAAGTGGTATATGAAAACCCACGAGGAATTGCAACGCTAAACACTATGGCTGAAGTTTTTTGGTCGGATGTGAGTGATGAAGAAATTTCAAGAGAAAGAAAAATTGCAAAAGAGTTAAAGACTACAGCATGGTGGAAAAAAAAACGCTCCGATGGAGTTTGCTATTACTGTAAAAATAAATTTCCTATGAGTGAAATCACTATGGATCATTTGATTCCTCTTGTCCGAGGAGGAAAGTCAATTAAGTCTAATTTAGTTCCTTCTTGCAAGAAATGCAATTTTGAAAAAAGACACAGCCTCCCTACTGAAATTTAGAAAATAGAAAAAATTTTATTTATAAAATAGTACTGTCCCTTCATCTATAATATAATTTGTAAAATGATTTTGCTTTAAACAATCTATCTCTTCTTTACGAAACTCTTTAAATTCTTTATTTACGATTACTCCTTTTGCGAGTAGAATAGGTGAGTTAGAGTTTAACTGAATTGCACAGTTTAATAAGAATTGAATAGAGCGATGATTTAAGTGGTAGTGGGTTTCAGGAAGATACCTTGAATACCCGTTTACTATCGGTTCTTTGTGAAACATTGCCCGAATAAAATAATTCTTTACAAATTCATCAAGATTATTTCTTGTATCTATTTCTAAAATCGGAAAAGTACCAGAGTTCGATTTTTGCAATTTGATAAATTGATTGATTGGAGAATCATTTAGTTTATTTATATTAATCGGAATCGTGTCATTTCTGAATTTAAGGCTAAGCCTTTCCCTAATTTGTAAACTTACGATAATTATAAAAGTAAGAGTAAGTAGAATGAGTTGTTTTTTATTTTGAGCTAATTTGATTTTGTATAAAATCCATTATAGTAAAATTGCAATTAATATACATTCAGCCAGGACTATGAGTATTCCGACTCTGCCTATGGCTCTAAGATTTAAAATACCAGGAATAAACTGAAACAGGAGAGTCGTGTTTTCTTCGTCAATCAATAACCCGCTTGCAATAGTCGAAGAAAATATAAGTAGCCCAACTCCGTAGTAGAATATTTGACTTGGATATTTTTTTATAAAAATTCTATTAAAAATTTGAAACAGGATAAAAATTATTGAAATACCAAAAGTGTATAGGCCGGGAGAAACAATTCTTTCTATATTGGTTACGGTAGGCAGGATTTTTTTGTATTCAATAGGATCGTGCAAGCTGGAAAAATAATCGCTTGCCCTTGCAGAGAAATCCATCTGATCTGCAATACTCCCTCTAGAGTTCTCGATTTCTGGATAAATTTTTGCTGACTCAAAATATCTATAGAGAATAGGCAAACTAAACAATACAGCAAGCATGATAGAAAAAGTAGAGCGAAGTAAAATAGTTTTCCTCATCTGAAAAGTTTTTGTAAAGATCAATTGAAATAGAATTGTAAAACCTACAGCAATTTCTGTAAAAACAAAATAGTATAAATTGCTGCAAGCTAGCAGAAAAAAAGAAAGCGCAAGTCCCAATTTATAAATAAACTTAGAATTAGAAAATATTTTAAATGTAAAATACAGAGCTAATGGAATTGTGAAGCTTGAGGTATTTTGAAAATGGGAAGATTGAGATAGATGATGAAGTGAAAATGCCCAAAGCCAGCTAGAAATTATGGATGCATTTTTATTTTTAGAGATTTCATAAAATAATAGAAATGCACAAAAAAAATTGAGTAGAAAAAACAGGGCAAATACAATATTTGCAGAGGTAAATAAATTTACTGAAAAAATAGTTTTCAGTAAAAATACTAAAAACCCCTGAAGTATAAACGGATCAGAATAGGCTAAGGTTCTAATCGCAGGGTAGAATAGACCTATATCCCAGAATTTAGATTGAAATGGGCTTAGTCCAAGGGCAAATTGCCCACTTACCTTATCCATAACAAATGTACAAAAGTATGGGTCAACTCCCCAACCTGTAATTGTATCAGAATTTATCAGTGGAGAAAGTAGCCAGTATGTAGGAATCAATAAAAATACTAATATTATCCAGAATATATTGGATTCTTTGAAGATCTTCACAATTGAACAGAAAAATAGATTTTAAATTTCTGAACATCAAAAACTTTTAAGATATTAAAAAAAAAATGAAAAAATTTTTTAGAAATTATGGTTTTTTTATCTAAAACCTAATTTTTTGTCTTAGTCTTACTTTATTATATTAATATAGAATAAATTTGGAGAAAATAAAATGGGTGATAGTATAATGTATATAGCGATAGGTGCGTTAGTTTTAAACGTACTGACTCTACTTGTAGTTTTATTAAAAAAGGGTGCGGTCTCTTCTCAAGTAGGAGATTTTCAAAATATCGAATCCGGCTTAAAGGTGATTGGTACTTTATTAGAAAGAATAGACAAGGTTTTCAGAGAAGAGACTCGGGCTACAAGAGAAGAGTTTTCTAAATACGCAAAAGACGGTAGAGAAGAAACCGGCAAGAGCTTTATTACTTTTAGAGACTATGTAATGAAGTCTATGGGTGATCTTGGAGTTTCTCAAAAAGGTCAGCTTGACACTTTCAACCAGCAACTAATTGAAATGACAAAGCTAAATGACTCTAAGATGCAGTCTATTCGAGAGACCGTTGACAATAGATTAAAACTACTGCAAGAAGAAAATTCTGCAAGGCTCGAAAAAATGAGAGAAACTGTAGATGAAAAATTACAATCCACTCTCGAAAAAAGATTAAGCGAATCTTTTACTCTTGTAAGCGAAAGGTTAGAGATGGTTCACAAGGGACTTGGAGAAATGCAGAGTCTTGCGGTCGGGGTAGGAGACTTAAAAAAAGTTCTCACTAATGTAAAAAGTAGAGGTACATGGGGAGAGGTTCAGCTCGGAAATTTATTGGAGGAGCTACTCACCAAAGACCAATTTGAGAAAAACGTGATTACGAAAAAAGATAGTAACGATAGAGTTGAGTTTGCGATTAAACTTCCAGGAAAAGAAAAAACTACATATATTCCAATAGATGCGAAGTTTCCAATAGAGAATTATTTAAAGCTTGTGGAAGCCTCTGAGAGGTCTGATAAAGATCAAGTAGAAGAGTATGCAAAAAATCTTGAGAAAACTTTAAAAGAGGAAGCTAAAAAGATTAAAGATAAATATATTGACCCTCCAAATACCACAGACTATGCGTTTATGTACTTGCCTATTGAAGGTCTATATGCAGAGGCTCTACGAAGAGTAGGCTTGGCAGAGACTCTTCAGAGAGAATTTAGAGTGGTGATTGCAGGACCTACTACAATTTCTGCGATTTTAAATAGTTTGCAGATGGGGTTTCGTACCTTGACTATAGAAAAACGTTCGAGTGAGGTATGGGAACTACTCAGTGCTGTAAAAACTGAATTTGGAAAATTTGGACAAGTATTAGAAAAGATCAGTGATAAGATCAAGCAAGCCGGAAACGAATTGGATAATGCGGGGAAAAGATCTAGGGTAATTTCCAAAAAGCTAAAAGAAGTTAGTGAAATTGAATCTTCCCAAGCAGAAAAGATTCTGGGCACAGAGGATGTAAATTTACTTGACGAGGACTAGAAGTTTTTCGCCTGACATGCGTAACAGTGTGTCAGGAGAAAAAATTTTTGTGTCATTTTTTTTAAGAATCAAATTTTTGAAAATCTGATTGAAAAAGTTCGACATATTTCTATTTGAAAAAAAAATAAAGTTTAAAATTTTGGAAAACAGGTGGTAGAAATGAAATTCATAAAAATTAGTTTGGCATTTATTATTTTCATGGTGTATAATGGGACTGTATTTTCTCATGAAACTGAAAAAGCTTTAGTGGATATTAAATTTTCCATTGATACTCGGATGGGTTTGACAAAGGGGCAGTTTCGTAAATCAGAATTAAAAATTAAAGACAGAAAAAAAATGCTGGGCTTAGTGGAAATCGATGTGTCGTCGATAGACACTGACAGTGTAAAGCGCGACAACCACCTTCGTAACGAAGACTTTTTTGATGTAACTAAATACTCAAAAGCTGTGTTTGAAATCATCGAGGTTCAACCTTCAGGGAAAGATAGCTTTTTAGGGAAGGGGAATCTAACAATTAAAAATATTAAGAAAACTTATAGTTTTCCTATAAAATTAGAGAGAGAAAACAAATCAGAAAAATTTACAGGAAAAATAAAAATCAATAGAAAAGATTTCGGAATTGATTATTCTTCTTCTATTAACCCAATTCAAGATATTGCAGATGTAGAATTTATTATTACAATCCCTGCGAAGTGATTTCTCTGTTTTTTTTATAGCTTCGAATTTTCTTTTTAAATTTTGTAGAATGTCTATGTAAATAATTGAAATTTTTCAAAATTAGTTCTTTTAAAAAAGTACCGACAAAATTCAACCGAAATGGATAATTGAATTAATTTGAAAAAAGAAAAAGTTAAGAAATTTACAAAAAAAATTATTTCGTAAAGAATTTATTTTGCTTTCTTTCGCCTAAATTTTTTGACTTTTTTAAAAAATTTCAGTAAGTTTGAGATTACTGATTTTAATCTATTTGAAGGAAGTTAGTCGGAACAGATTATGCAGAAAGTTGAAGTTAATCCGAATTTACCTCCCCTTCTTGCCGCAGAGGAATTTCAGTCAGTTTATGGGTTTGTTTTAGATAATTTTTCTCAAGGGTTATTGAAAGAAATTCAGTCCAAGTCAAATCCGAAAAATGCGCAGAACGGCACTCTGTACCGGATTAATACGATTTCTACAGAGGGTACTAGAAACTCTGTTGAGAATTTAATTACAGCTATTACAAAACTTGCCAAGTTGAGATTGGTTTTATCTGTTTTTGAAATCAAGTTTGAGCAAATAGATTCTGTGGTAAGCATACAGTCCTATTTTATTGCTCGAACAGAAAGCAGTTCTTCCTCTGATGAAATATTTCAAATTTTAATAGAAAAATCTGCGAAGGCATTTGAGAATTATTTAGCTTCACCTCTTATTTCTGAGAAAGATATTCGTAAGGAAATTACTTCATCTCTGAATCATGAAAATGAAGAGAAGGGAAAAGTAAATGAATTAGACATTCTTTTACAAAATTACAACTTTGAAGTTCCACCGAAATCAGAAATTTTAGATGAGATGAAAGAAGGCATTCAGACGGTAATCCATGCAAATCAAAAAATACTCTATTTCCCAAATTTAGGTTTTTATTATATTCCAAAAGAAAAAATTTCTGAATATTTCCAGTTTTGTTTGATCAAATTTGAATCGAATGTTATTCCATTGGCAAAGAAGAATAATTTAGATTTAAGCGGGCTTATCGAAAATATTGAAAAAGAAGAATCTGCTTATGAAGAAGACCCAATCAACTCCCTGACTTATACTTTCAAAAAGAAAATAGCAGAAAAAATTCGAGATTTTCACAAAGGTTCAAAAAAATATTACGGGTATCTTGTCGTTGAGTTGGTAATCTATTTTTCAGAGATAGTTCAATCTGGAATTGATCACAAAAAAAAATTGCAGGTGGATGCTTCTGCAAATACATACTTTAATAGACTTTTAGACATGAGATCAGACTTGGAAACTAGATTTTTGAAAATCAACTTAGAAAGAGATGATAATTTTGATTACTCGGTTCTTACGGCTCTTAGAAAAAATCTCGAGGTGCTTTGTGCAGAGTGGAATGACGTAGAAGGAAAGGTTTCGGTTTTTGTTTGGGATAATATTGAGAATTTGAAAAGTTTGAATAGATTGATTTATCAAAGACCTTACACCAAAAAAGATAGTACAATTTTGCATTTCAAACAAATTATAGAATCGAATGAAAAAAGAATAAAGAAAATTTTTTCTGATTATGAGTTTGTTTCTATTTACGGGAAGAATTTACAAAAAGTATATTTAAGTTATATTCCATGGTACTATTGGATATTTTTTATGCTGAATGTTAAGCCTGTAATTGATTCCGGTTATGCTATTGCAAAATCAAAAATCAAATACGAGCAGATGGACAGAGAGTTCAAGTATGAAAAAAGAGCCAAAGAAAGAAATAGAGAGAGAAAAGAAAAACACAAAAAGCAAATCGAATTAGATCGAATGAATAAAAATTTTGATTTTTTAGTCGCAGCTATGGATGAAAATTATTTTACATTGAATCGGATCCCTATTCTTTCGGAAATTATGGAATCAAGTTTGAGCTTGGATATTGATATGGTTCTAAACTTGATAAGACAAAAACAGATGGTTGTAATTCATTCGGAGAGCTCAAAGGACAATGAGAAAAATCAAGTTCTGAATTCTGTTATTTTGTATCCGAATATAGTTGAGTATTCTGAAAAAAATCGAAAGATAATTTCTCTTGCAGAAAAAATTCAAAAGAAGGGCGATAATGATTCCGATTTTGATTTGAATGAGAAACAAACCCAAAGAGCTAAATTGATTTTACTGAAAATTCCATCATTGCATATTTCTTGATTTTTAGAACCATTTTTATACGAAAAAAATAACCATTGCAATCCTACAGGATGCCATCGCACCGAAGTCAGGTGAAACCCAACTCCCAATTCAGAAGAGGTATTTTGGTAAAGTTCATTCCATAAATTCCGGTGATCAAAGTCATTGGCAACATGATTGCAGTCATTATCGTTAAAATTTTTACGATCTCGCTTGATCTTCTAGAAGAAATTGTGAGATGAACTTCCAACGCAGAGGAAATTAGCTCTCGTATAGTTTCGGCTGATTCAAGAATTCTAATAGAATGGTCTTTCACGTCTCTAAAGAATGCTTCGGACTCGTGGGAAAAAAATGGATTTTTGATGTCTTCCAAGTCGTCTAAAATTTCTTTGTGTTGGTGGATTACTTTTTTAATATGTTGCAGAGTTCTTCGCATTACAAATATAGAATTTATGTCCAAGTCCACATCTTCTTTAAATACTTGGGATTCAATTTCTTCGGCTTGGTCTTCTATTCTATAAATGATTGGCAGTATGTGATCGGTTTCAATGTCAATGATTCTATGTATTATGAATTCTGCACCTTTTTCTAAAAGTTTTTTTCCTGAGTCCCAATCTGCAATCAAATCTTCAATCGTATTCCTGTGATCTAAAACAACTGTTATCAAAGTATTTTGAGTTAGGATAAAGTTAAAATTTCTAGAGTGGATTGAATTGTTTTCAAAGTGGAGACCTCGAAAAACAAAAAACAAATAATTCGGAAATCTTTCAAATTTAATCCTACTCATCGGATTCATACAATCTTCGATGGTGAGGGGGTGAATATCAAAATGCAAAAGCAGTTTATTTAATTCTATGTCGCTTTTGGGGGTGAGATGAATCCAAGTTCTTCCTTTGGGAATCGGAATCGGGGCGATTTCTTTGATTTCAAGTTTTGTTTTTGAGTTTAGTTCCCAGTTGTTCAAGTAAAATAGATTCATAACTCTCCTGCAAAAATACAGAATAAAATTTTTTTGTCATGCGTAAATGGAGATTTTACTTTATTTTTTAAATTTGTTTGTTTCAGTAAAAGATTTTTAGCAAGGTTCTCACTCATGGATTTGAAAAAAAGTCTCCCGAACTGCCATTTGTCTTTTTGTAGGGGATTGTTGAAAGATTAATTTTGAATCCAAATACACAAAGTAGGGCTTGCACAAACTTTTTAAAATTTTCCCCCGTCTGGCGATTAATAATTCGGCTTCTTTTTTTGGGTGTAAAGAATCTTTTAATTTTGCAAAATTTTTATTATTAACTTGCCTTTCATT
This sequence comes from Leptospiraceae bacterium, assembly GCA_015075105.1. Classification (NCBI taxonomy): domain Bacteria; kingdom Pseudomonadati; phylum Spirochaetota; class Leptospiria; order Leptospirales; family Leptospiraceae; species Leptospiraceae bacterium. The sequence continues at coordinate 81,233 of JABTUZ010000001.1, forward strand.
GATAGAAATTAGTTCATCTCCAATAGATAGATTTGTGTTCGATCCGATTCTTTGTTGATAAATTTTAGAGATGATTTGCTTTTTGTTTTCGTCTTCTCTGATAGAAAATGGCAGATCCAATTTCTTTTGCTTTTCTTCTTTTTGAATTCCGGCGAGCGAGAGATATTTGTACACGGGTAGTCTGTTTCTGGAAGATAAGAACTTTCCAAATTCTTTTTTTACATCTACTCCGGTTGCGATTTTTGCAGAATAAAAAAAATCTTCTTTGGTAAATCCTGTGTTTTTATTTTGGTAGTATTCTATATACATAGATTTGAATATATCTAAAAAGCATTTTTTAGATTTTGTTTTATCCCTGATGTATAAATCCATGCACAAAACAAAAATTGCTCCTTTCATATAGTAAGAAATTCCGGTGTTGTGAGAATTGCTTTGAGGTTTATAGTATTTTGTCCATGCAGTAAGAGAAGATTCTTCTAAGCTCATCCAATTTTCACCGTCAGAGTTTTCTAAAGCCTGAATATCTTGAAAAACTTCTGCAAGATAATCTTCTTTATTTAATAATCCACACTGCAAAAGAATATAATTATCATAGAAACTGGTTACGCCTTCTGCAAACCATAACTCTTTGGTGAGAATTGGACTTTGAAAGTCGAGTGTATCTAAATCCAAAGGGCGAAGTCGCTTAACGTTCCAAAGATGAAAATATTCGTGTGCTAGTAAACCTAATAGTTTTTGATAATCTTTCTTTTGAAATAGATTGCATGGATCAAAAATATTCACACTGGATGAAGAGTGTTCAAGCCCACCGTAGGCAGAGTCGGTCATATTTATAATAAATAAATATTTTTTGTTTGGAGACTTTCCCATCATCTTGATTTCAGTCGTAGTAATTTTTTTTAAATCGCTTAGGATTTTTTTGGTATATTTTTTTACTTCTCCTTCAAATACTACCTCGTGCCTGCAACCCATACTTGAAAAAAAATACGATTTGGAATTTGAGATTTGAAAAGGAGAATCATACAATACAGAAAAATTTTCTGCAAAAAACTTATTCTTATTTTTTTGTGGTAGAGGTGAATAGATATTATCGAAATAGGAATTTGTTTTGAAAACAATTTCAGCGCTTTCGTTTAACATTCCACTTGGGTAGAGAAAAAATCCTGAGGGGTTGATAAAACCAAACTCTGAATCTAAAAAATTGGTTCTTACTGAATAATCGAAGGCAAAGATTTTATAGTGAATCTGAAAAAATTTATTATTTCCGAAAACTTTCCAGGAATCTTTTGTAGTCTGTGTCCATTCTAATTTTTTTTTATTTGTACCGGCTGCATTAAACAGATGGAGGTGGGTAGAATAATCTCTGATTAAGTAAGACCCATAAGTCCAAGATGGTAAATAAAATTCTAACTCAGTTGATTGGAAGAATACGGATAGGATAACATCAAAATAGTGTTTTTCAGGCTCTACAATATTTACTTGAAATTGTAATCTTGATTTTTTGATGATAGAAAAAAGTAGGGCTTGGATGCAAAAAGCCCATATCCGTTAAAGAATGAATGTGATTAATTTGCGAGAGGTTTTACTTTTGCAGCCGCTGGACCTTTTTTACCGCTAACAATATCAAACTGAACTCTCTCTCCGTCTTTCAATTGTTTAAATCCGTCGGTTTCAATTTCTGAATAGTGAACAAAAACGTCATCACCGCCATCCATTGAAATAAAACCATAACCTTTCTCTTTGTTAAACCACTTTACTGTACCTTGTGCCAATGTAAATCTCCTTGATTGATGAGTGTTTGGGTTTCTGGTTCAGCGAGAGAATTGGATGAAATAACAACTACAGAGCAGTAATTTTTTGGTAAGGTAAAAACTGTTAGAGTGCTTTGATTCAACTTAATACTACCTGCCGATTTAAAACTTCAACCAGCCATTCCGACAAATTCTAAGGCAATAAATAATTTTGTAAAGCATTTTTTAAAAATTTTTGATAAAAAAATAGAAAAAATTACTAAGATTAATAGTATGGCAACAGGGAAAATTCTGCCTCAAAATCTATAAAAGCAGGGAAACGAGTAAATCACCGTTCAATAGAGTAAAAAAAGCATTATACGGAAATTTGGCTTAGTTTTTCCGTTTTATAATACAAGTACGATTACCGTTAATTGTTGTAAGAATATAAAAAGTAGCTAACAAATGAGAAAAAACCTACCGGTAACAAAATCAGAAATTCCTCTATCCGATCATAGTATATTGATCTCTAAAACTAATTTGAAGGGTGTTATCACTTATGCAAATGAAGACTTTGTAAAAATTTCCGGTTACACTAAGGAAGAATTGGAAGGTCAACCTCATAATATTCTAAGGCACCCGGACATGCCACCATCTGCATTTAAGGATCTTTGGGACACTATAAAAAGAGGGGAGCCTTGGTTTGGGTTTGTTAAAAACAGAACAAAAAATGGCGATTACTATTGGGTGGATGCTACAGTTACTGCGAGCTACAACGATGCAGGTGAGATGGATGGCTATGTATCTGTTCGGAAAAAAATGAGTTCCGAAAATATTTCTAAGTATCAGGCGATCTACGACAAAATCAATAGAGGAGAAGTTTCAAAAAGTTTCAGTCTTTCTCCCAAAAAATGGATTTTGAATATGAAAATCTCCAGTAGGCTTAGTTTATTGTCTGTATCTTTTTTTATATTTATTATTTTATTTACAAGCCTTGGAGTGTATGAAACTAAAAAGAGCTACGATGTTTTCAAAAAAGAAAATGATGGTGCAGTTTTTTTGGGACAGATTTCTAAATTCACCCAAGGAATTGCAGTTCACAGAGGAATGACTTGTGCATACCTTGCTGGTGATAAATCTTTTGAAGAGCGAATCTTGGAAAAGTCCAAAGATATAGATAGAATTTCAGAAGAGATTACTAGAATGGACTTGGAATTTAAGGAGATATTGAATACGAAAGAATATTGGGGAGAAATTGTGAGTGACTGGAATGAATTAAAAACTCATTATTCCAAATCAAATTCTTTAGAAAATTTTAAAAGGCATGCAGAAGTCATTTCAAAAATTCTCCTATTTGCAAAATACCTCGGAAATTCCAGTGAGCTAATCTTAGAGCCTGATCCAAATTTATATTATTATACGGTGCTAATCACAAATATTTTTCCTTATCTTTCTGAAAGTGAAGGGCAGATGCGGGCTTTAGGGGCGATTATACTGAATAAGAAAATTAATTTGCAAGAAGAAGAAAAAAGAATCAGAAAAAAGATTAGCGAAGCAGAATATCTCAAAAACGAATTCAAAGATACTTATAATTACATTAAGCTCAATAACCCAAACTTATCTCCAGAGGTCAGGTTGACTTTGGATCGAACTCTGGAAGCAAATGAAAAATTACTTTATTTGGTAAATACCGAAATTTTAGATAAAGCAAAACCGGATATGGAGCCTAAGAAATATTTTGATGAAATTTCAGGTTACATTCACGAAAATTTAGAGGCTTACAACACAACTACTTTTCATTTAGAAAACCTACTTCAAAATAGAATTTCCAATCTGAAAAAGAAGTTGGCTTTTCTGTTACCCGGTACTGCAATTTTAGTCTTATCGCTTTTTTATATAACAATTCTTACACATAGATCTATTACAAATTCGATCAACAACTCTATTCAAACTCTCATTCATCTAACCAGAAAAAAGGGAAATGTCAGCCGGACTATCTCAATAGAATCGAACGATGAGATTAGTCTTTTAGGAAAATGGATCAACGTACTTATTTTAAACTTTGTAGAAATTATCTACTATTTGAAAAGAGAGTCCCAGTATTTGATCGCCCAGTCTGAAAAAACTGTAGAGCTTGTGACTGCAAGTAATGAATCCACTCAAAGCCAAGCTGCATCTACAGAGGAAACTTCTGCCGCATCCGAAGAACTTCATGCCTCTATTGAAAATGTAGTGAGTAGTATTCTCCAAGTTTCAAAAAACTTGAAAGAAATGAATTCTATCAGTCAAAAATTTAAGAATTCTCAAGCACAGATGAGTGAGATTGTGAAATCTCTAAGAGTAAAAACTGACTTTTTCTCAGAAGAAGCTAGAAAGGCAAACGAGTCCACAAATAGTACGATTGAAGCGATTAAAAACGTAGATGAAAATGCTAAAAAAATTGATAATGTAGTTACTGTAATTAATGAGATCTCGGACAGGACAAATTTGTTAGCGTTAAATGCAGCAATTGAAGCAGCAAGAGCTGGTGAATATGGAAAAGGATTTGCTGTAGTTGCCCAAGAGATTTCTAAACTTGCAGATCAAACCGCCCAAAATACAAAGAATATCCAGAAATTAGTGAGCGATACGAAAAAATCTGTTTCCGACTCTGTGTCTAAAGTGAATACCACTTCTTCTACATTATTGGATTTTATAAAAAATATTGAGTCAATTAAAGATTCGACCAATATTGTATCCGGGGCACAGGAAGAGCAGATTTTAGGTGCAGAAAAGATTGTGAACAATGTACAAGAAGTTTCAGATTACTCCGAATCAATTACAGAGGCTGCCAATCAACAAAAAATTGCGTCCACAGAAATTATTAAAGCAATTCAATCCATTACAATCGAAACTCAAAATTTAGCCGCAGGCTCTCATCTACTTATGGATACAGCCAAACAATTGGAGTCAACAGGAAAGACTCTTCTAGGAATCATTAAAGAATACAATTTGTAAGTAAACAAGATAGACTTAAATACGAATACTTACCCATTCTTTTTTTCTGAATTTCCAAACAAAGGCTACGCTCATGGATAGTATCCATACAAATACCGAAGACCACAAACCTACAGTACCGTATTTTAAATGTACTCCAAGATAATAACCCAATGGAAGCATGACAAAAAATGACACAAATATATAAACTACCATGACCCAGTAAACTAATCCTGTACTTCTAAGAGCAGACCCTACTACCATGTGGTAAGCGTCTCCTACTTGAATGAGAGAGACTACAAATAAAGCAGGGTAGGTTTCGCAAATGATGATTGGGTCGGTAGAAAATAGGGAAATGATTTCTTTTCCGAATATTATAAATACAAGTCCTACAAAACCCATTAAAAAAGCCGAATAGGAGGCCGCTCGAAAGGTTCCTTGATAGGCGAGTCGAATTTTCCCGGCACCAAGTGCTTGACCTACAAGAGTAGTCGCTGCGATTCCAAAAGCAAACCCGGGCATAAAGGAAATTGTCATTATAGAAAAAACTATAGAAGACGCTGCAAGTGCTGTAGTGCTTATCATCCCTGCAAATTTTGTGAATATTAGAAATGCGAGATTGGTTAAGACACCATCTACTCCGGGTGGAAAACCGAGATAGAAAATTTCTTTGAGTACTTCCCAGTCAAAGAATTTTCCTGAAGATTTCAGGTAATTTAGAACTTCTCTTTTTAGTAAAAATAAAGAGATTACAACCATCCCAATAAATCCGGCGAGAGATGAAGCCATTGCAGCTCCATCAACACCGTAAGCCTGAAAACCTAGATTTCCATAAATCAAAACCCAGTTCAAAAAAATATTACTGAAAGTCACAACGAAGGCTGCGATCATCCCTATATAGGTTAGCCCAAGCCCATTTAGAAATGCTCGTATCACAAAAAGTACAAAGAAGAAACCTGACCCGAGAAAACGGATCTTAATGTAAGAGCCTGCGGTTTGAATAATGGCTTGGTCATCACTCAAAAGCTGTACAAATGAGTCAGTCAAAAAATATCCTATGAGTGAAAAAAGAATCCCTCCATAGATTGCAAAACCGATTGCGGATAAGGCAACTTTCCCGACACCGGAGAAATTTTTTTCTCCTACTCTTCTAGCGGTTAAGATTTGCACACTGGATGATGCGTTTAATATAAAAGATAGAATTGTGAAATAGGCAATTCCACCGAGACCTGTTGCGCCAAGAGCAATTTCACCGAGTTTTCCTACCATCATCGTATCGGCAACTTGGATCATAGTATGGCTTATCATTTCTAAAAATACGGGAAGAGAAAGGCTTAGGATTAGAAAATTTAGTTTTGTGTTTTGGAAAATTCTTTTAATTTTGTGAAACATTATAGTTACAAACAATGTTTTTTCTTTGACTAAGAAAGCAATGGTTTTTCACTAAAGGGGAGTTTGCTTGCTTATTTGGAGCTTTGCTTTTTGTCTTTCCAATACCACCATTGCAATTTTTCGCTAACACGTTTTTTTTCCGGGGTTTTAGCAAAATAGCAAGCACACCTAAATACATAGAGTAAGCACCTGTCTTGGGTCATTCCAGAAAAATCATTTGAGTCTTTATAAAGAACTTCCGGCTCTTTATTTTTCAAATCTTCTATTTTTCGTATCCCTATATCATACAAATCTTGTGCAATAGATTTACCTACACCCGGAATTTGCATCAAATCTTTTAAGGACTCATATTTTGCATTCATCTAATTTAGGGCTTCTGAAGTTTTGATTCTATATCGGCTTTTATTTTTTCGTACCCTTTTTTTCCAAGTAGAGCAAACATATTGTTTTTGTAACTTTCTACTCCCGGCTGATCAAACGGGTTTACCCCCAGCATGTAACCGGATACGCCGCAGGCATACTCAAAGAAATAAATTAACTCCCCTATTGTTTCTTCTTTTATTTCAGGAATATCAACTTCTATACTGGGAACTTCGCCATCGTGGTGGGCAAGTATGGTTCCGAGTAATGCCTTTTCGGTAAGATAGGAAAAAGTTTTACCAGCTATAAAATTTAATCCATCGGGGTCGTCTTTTACGGTAGGGATTTTGAGATTTTTCTTGGGAGAAGAAATTTTTAAAACTGTCTCAAACAGCATTCTCTCCCCGTCTTGAATGTATTGTCCCATTGAATGAAGGTCTGAGGTAAAATTCACTCCTGCGGGAAAGATTCCTTTTTTTTCTTTTCCTTCACTTTCTCCGTAGAGTTGCTTCCACCATTCCGTAAAATATTGAAGTGCAGGATTGTAGTTTACGAGTATTTCAATTTTTCGACCTGTGTCGTATAACGTATTTCGCAGAGAAGCATAAAGGCAGGCTATATTTTTTTCTGGGTTGTTCTCTTTCGATAGAGAGTCAGCCATTTTCGATGCACCTTTGACAAAAGACTTAATTTTATTTCCGGCTACTGCAATCGGCAAAAGTCCAACTGGGGTCAATACCGAATAACGTCCACCGACATCATCTGGGATTACAAAAGTTTGAAATCCGTATTCATCTGAGAGTTTTTTTAAAGCTCCCTTGGATTTGTCTGTAGTGGATATTACGCGTTTTTTTAATTTTTTGTTTCCGTATTTTTTTTTGGCGAGTTCAAGTAGTAACCTAAAAGCCAATGCAGGCTCTGTAGTTGTTCCCGACTTGGAAATTACATTTATGGAAAAATCTTTGTCTTCTAAAAAATCCAAAAGCTCGCTATGGTAGGTTGAGTCTGTGTGGTGTCCTGCATAGAGTATTTTGGTTTTCTTTTTTTTGAAAAAATCAAAAGGAGATTGAAGAGATTCTATGACTGCCCTTGCGCCAAGGTAGGAGCCGCCGATCCCTACAACTACTAAATAGTCTGAGCTTTCTTGAATTTGTTCTGCAACGTCTTGGATTTTTTCTAATTCAGAGTTTTTTATCTTTAAAGGTAAATCCACCCATCCAAGAAATTCAGAGCCTTTGCCTGTTTTGTTATGGAGTAGCTTTCTGGACTCTTCGGATTCTTTTAGATTTTTTTCTAAGGCTTCTTTGGAAAAAAAATTTTCCGTAAATCTAGATTGGATTTTTATATCGGACATAATCACTCCTTTGAATTGAAAGAATCAATTTCAATTTACATTGTAAGAAAATTAGAATTTCTTTGTCAGCATTTTATTTTATTAAATAATAGATTTCTCCCTTTGCGAAGTCAGAAAAATAGATTTCTCCTTTTGAATTTTGGCCAAAAGTACTGATTGGAAAATTTGCCTTGAACAATTTGAAATTATTTATTTTCCTTGATTTTTCAGTAAAAAGAACCCAAACTTTTCCGCTTACAAAGTCTCCGTAAACATACCCTCCATACAATTCAGGAATTTCTTTTCCTCTGTAAACATAACCGCCCGTAATCGACTGACCTTCCGAATGGGAATATTCGTGTATTGGCTCTGCAAATTTTTCGTTACATTTTGGATTTTTTTTGTAACAGTGAAAACCTTCTCGAATATTCCAGCCGTAGTTTTTCCCTTTTTCTATAATGTTGATTTCTTCGTACTCGTTTTGACCGACATCGGCGAGAAAAAGTCTTCCTGTAGATTTGTCGAAAGAATACCTCCATGGGTTTCTAAGACCGTAGGCAAATATTTCGGGCAAGAACTCTTTATCGTTTGCAAAAGGATTGTCTTTTGGGATTTTGTAGAGTTTGTGTTTTTCATTTTTGTCAACATCAATTCTAATCATAGAGCCAAGCATGGTTTTTGTATTTTGGCCATGACCGTGAGGATCTCCACCCGAGCCTCCGTCCCCAAACCCAATATACAACAGCCCGTCATTTCCAAAAGCCAGTTGACCTGCATTGTGGTTAGGGTAGGGCTGTTCGATTTTGAGTAAAACTTTTAAAGGGGATTTTAAGTTTTCTGAAAAATTTTTGGACTTGGATAAAAATTCTGTGATAAAAGTGTAGTCTTTTCCGTTTTCTCTAACTACATAGTTTGCATAGAATAAGCCATTTTGTAAAAACTTAGGGTGAAATGCAAAACCGAGTAGCCCGGCTTCGCTTCTTGTAGTAACAACTTCTTTCAAATTTAGGAAAATATTTTTTTTACCGCTTGAAATTTCAATCAATACTCCGGTTCCATTTTTTTCCAATACGATCATTTTGTTGTCGTTTAAAGGAAAAAATTGTATGTCTGTGATTTCTTGAAAGCCGGTTAGGATTTTTTTGAAATGTATTTTTGTCGTGAAGTTTGGGCTTTCTCCTTGGATCGGAGAGAAGAGAGTGAAGAACAGAAAAAAAAGAATACAATTCGAAAGAGTAAGATTTCTATTCATAAGACAGGTGCTTTTGTAAATATAGTTTCCAATTCAAAATATAGTTCTGAATTCTTACAGATACTTAGTCTTTCGCATAACGCATAAAATGGGCTATAAGACGATTCTATATAGTTTATTTCAAAAGAAGTCGTGTATAGTAGTTCGGGTTTTTGACTAAGGTTGAGTCTGTGTGAGAATATTTTTTTTAGTAAGTCGGTGTAGTTTTGAAAAACTACCAAAATAGGGATTTGAAGGGTTTTGAAAAAATTTTCTAATAACTCTATGGTTATATGGTCTGAAATAATAAGAGAGTAGTCTATGGAGTTTAGATTTTCATTGGATAAAAAATCTTCCCAGTAATCGACTGTTTTTCTTTCTTTATTTTTGCAATTATAACCCTGGCAGATAGACGCACCGTAAAAAGAAAAATTTTGACTTTTCGGATCCTTTGTAAATACAGGGTGGATCATGCAACCGATCTTTTTCTCTTCTTGGTCTATATAACCCAGAAAGGGACAGTTGTATGTGGTATTGTCAAACTTTTCTATTTTGTTTTCTTTTTCTTCCATAGTCTGGCGATAGGCTGCAATTGTATGGGCTTTTTTAAAGTCTATTAGAGAACGAAAGTTTTGCGTACGTTTTTTAAATAAGTTTCTTAATTCTGTTTTTGAAATTTTTAAATTTAGAAACCCACAACACGCTCCGCAAGAAAAGCAGGAATTTTTTGGTTGGCAAACACTCATGATTTTTGGTTTAAAAAAATGCTTTTGCGAAAACCGGGAAAAGACAGGCTTGTATTGTTTTCAGAATCTCTGTCGATGAGTACTCCTGTCAGAGGGAAACTTCTTTTATTTTTTAAATTCAATAGTAAAAGTTTTCCGTCAATTTCATCTATTATAGATTGCACATACTCTTCACTTGCAAAGGGAGCTTGTGCCAGAAAGGAGGAAGGCTTTGTCCCTCTGAAGTAGTAATTGGTCTTTGTGTCTGAATCCGGGTGAACTAAAACTATGGCCAAGTTTTCAAATTCTTCTAATTCAAGTAATAAATTTTCGTAATAGTATTGAAATGAGATGAGATAGATCTCTACCAATTTTTCGTCAATTTTTTCTTGGGTATATAACTCAACCCATTGGATCATTTTATAAATTGTGTCTTTCAGTGTGTAAAGGATGGATACCGAGTTGTCCAAAAGTGGATTCATTCTCAGTTTCTTAAAGTCACTCAAACACTGAAAAATTAAATCCCACCAATTTTTTAAAGTGAGTGCATCGTCCGGATGCTCTGGAATATACCTTCCCAGTGAATGAAATTTGTGATCACTGAAAACAAAGCACCCAATCACTTTAGAAAATTCTTCAAAGGTATTTTTTAATTGATCGAAGTTTTCAATTGCAGTACTTGTAGAAACATCTTTCATGAAGTCCATATAGGATTTTGCAATCGGGGTCGGATAGAAATTATAAACATTAGAAGGGTTGATGATGTCTTTTTTCAGCTTTGCTTTTTCTTCTAGAATTTTAAAAGTAGGATCCCCATGGAGAGAATAATTTGCCCAAGTTAGATCGTTTATGTTGTAGTTTCTTCTTGCATATTCTCCTGCAAGAAAAAGAGACTCGCCTATTGTTTTGTCGTTGAATAGAGAAGTATAAAATCGTATAGTAAAATCTAAGGTATTTTCGTTGTCTGCAATTTCCCAATTTGTTCCAATAAATGTACGAATCCCCGACATTAGAAATGAGCCTGCGAAGAAATTTAAAATACTTGGATTGGATTTCTTTTTAGCGTTTTCGGATGACTGACAGGAATTGCTAAAAACTAAATCTGTGTCAAAGCCGCTACTCTTGATTTCTCTTGCCTTTATTACTTTATCGTTGGACAGTAGCCAACCGTTTTCCAAAGGATCGTCAGAAAAGTATAAATGTCCGGAATAGTGTATGATATTTTTTCCTTTGATGAGAGACAGTAACTTTAGTTTTGTGACTTGCCTTCCTCCGATAAATTCTATATCTAAAACAGACGACGGGACTTTTTGCTTTAGGGTTTTATATAGTTTTTCTCCTTCTAATCTTGCCCAATCTAAATCCTCAGTTGGGTCTGCGATGATTAGCATTTTCAGGCTTTCTCTGGATTTTTTCAATTTACTGTGAGAGTACCCTTGAATGGTTTTTCCTATACAAAATTTATCTGATAAAAAACAATTTCCGTTGTGTAGCACAGACCAAGGAATTACGCTTAAAGGGGGTGCAATGTGAAAGTGAAGATATTTCTCTGATGTAGTTCTTAATTTGTCGGCGATCGGGGTTGGAAAAAATTGGTCAAAAAAAGCCTCTCCGATTTTTTTTAGGTCACTAAGTATGTCGATGGAAATTTGTGAATTGCCATCTTGATCAAAATACAGATTTCTGGAGACCTTGGTAAGGTGGTCAACCTCTTTCATAAATTCAAAAATCAAATCTTCATCTACAATGGATTGCAAATGGGATTCTTTGGTAGGACTGTCATTTTCTAATACATTAAATACATTGACGTTTCCTACACGGTCAATTAATAACTCGATCATAAGGAAATATTATTCTGTATAGATTGTAAGGTCAACTGATTTCAATCTATTTTTTCCGTTGAAATTCAGTCTATAGATTCCTTCCTGTAAATTTGGAAAACTCACAATTCCTTCTTCGTCTATTTTAGAAGACATAAGCAGTCTTTGGTTTAAGTTTAATTCGACTTCGTGAAAAGTGTTTTCATTTTTTGGATGCAGTTGAATCGTAAGGTAAATTAAATTTTCAGACTCTTTGATGAATTGATAAGAAAAATGAATGTCTTTATCTGATTCTTCCAAGATTTTATATTTCAGAGAAGTATTTTTACTGCGAAAGGACGGGGACAACGGGTAGAGACTTTCTATGATACCTTTTCCAAACACGTCAAACACTTTAATCGTATCTGAAATTACACAAAGTAAGGATAGGTTTTGAGATTTGGCAGTGGTGTTGTCTTGGATAAATTTTTGTAAATAGACAGGAAGGGGCTTATTCGGGATATTTTTATCTTCCATTTTTGCGAGATCAATATTTTCGTTAAAATCCGAATACACCTTTGAGTTTGTCCCTGCAAGATATTTTTCTTTCAGAGTGTCAATGGTGAAATGAATCGTTTCAATACTTTGGTGGAGGGCTGATGTGCAATTTTCGCATTCAAATACTTTTGCAAATTGAATATCATTATTGAATAGAAAATTCTCAATCCTACTTCCATAGCAGGTTGGGTTTTTACAAAATTTATTATCATTCATAGTTTAAGTTCACTCGGTTACTGTATTTGAGACGAAAAAAAAAGATTTTTTACACATAGGCCAACAAATTTTTTTGAAGTATTTCTATAACTCGGATCAAAGCTACGCTTACGTTTCCCTCTGATATTTCCAAGATTTCGGATACTAACTTGTGTGGGGTTCTGGCAATTAGGTTGCCTTTTTGCTTTTTAGTCAATAATTTTTGGATTTGTTCGTATTTTTTGGAAATTGCAGATTCAATTTTATCTTTATATTCGAGGTTATCTTGAAAATTGATTTTTCCTTCCTTGTTTTGAATTTCTTTCAATCTTTGAATTGATGTGTAAAGCGATGTGATTTTTTCTTCGGAAAGTATGTTTTCCTTTTCTTTGTCCGAAAGAATCTCCCGAATTTTCAGAATTTCTTGGGAGAGGCTTTCTTTTGTTTTTCTCGTTTTATTTAGGATATAATCAATTTCGTCGTCTTCCAAGTATAAATAGTAGATAAAGGATAATTTGAAAATTACTCTGTTCTCTATTTTGATTTGAGAGAGGGCTTTGTAAAATTCATCTGTTACAAAATACGCATTTTCTTTTTCTAAAAATTTATTGTCCGGCTCGTTTTCTATTAAACTGTATTCTTCACCCTCTGAATTTATTCTATTTATAGAGTGGACTTTTAATTCTCTCTTAGATCTCTTCCAGTCGATTAGCATATTTCTAAGTACGGAATAAAACCATGTTTTGAAGCTGGACTTCCCTTTAAACGATTGGAATTTTTTGCCTTCTTTTAGTCTTTCATACGCATATAAAAAAAAATCACCGGCTTCGTCTTCACTGAGGCGAAAAACTTTTATAGGAAAATTGTAAATATCTTCAGAATATTCTTCAAAAAAAAATTTTAGACTTTCTGAATTTCCTTCTGCACAGGATTGAATGAGTTTTAATGTTACATCCATTTTTCTATTGAAAAAATATCTTTACGTTTATAGAAAATTTTATCTATTGGATATTGTATATTCATTTTTTATTGATACTACAATGGCAAAAAAAATATATTTATTATTTCTATTATTCTGTTACTTGCCTTTCCCTCTTCGTTGGATAAGCTCGGAGTCAGAGCTGAAATTTTTTTATGTATAAGATCAGAAAAAAAGTAAGTTATCATCTACATTCGGAGAGTCCAGAATGGATCATTTTCATAATGGCTTGGATATTGTTTCTATAAATGAAGAAGTGAAGTCCATAGCAGATGGAAAAATTGTCTATACCCGGTATTCGGAAGACCAGCCTTTTGACAGCGATTACGGTACTGGAAACTGCGTTTGGGTATCCCACTCCAAGGGAATATTGTCTGCTTACTATCATTTAAAAAATACAAGGATAGATTTTTCTAAGTCAGATAATTTTGTAAAAGAGGGTGAAAAGTTAGGCTATACCGGAAATACAGGTCACTCCAGTGGCTCGCACTTGCACTTTGTAGTTGCATCTGAAAATGGAGCAAAATTGATTAACCCTCTTATGATTTTACCTAAAATAGAAGATAGTATTTCTCCCGAAATCGGAGGGCTTACTTTAAGCGTAGGCGAAAATTATACAAATATCAACGACGGAGACAGCATCAATGTTTCTAAAAATTTTCCTCTCACCGTAACCGCTTTCGATAAAGGAGAGAATAGTGGTCAAAGAAGAGGAGTTCAGTATATAGGGTTTATTTTTAATGGCATAAAAATCAAAGAAAGCAGATTCAACGAAATTTCTATAAAAAAAGGAAAATGGATAAACGAAGATTCCTTAGAATATGATGAGCTGTACTATAATGGGAACTACTACATTGGAGACCTGTCTTTAAAATCCGGAGAGAATACAATCCAAGTCAATGTCGCCGACTTTCACGGAAACACAAACTCTAAAACTTTTAGTTTTTACGTAAATAGAATTAGCGGTAAATAGATTTATTTTTTCTTTCCGGCTAGGATCCTGAAAATATTCAACCCATCCATTTGGGTTAGTGCTGCAGCCATTCCTCCCATCATTGCACCCGTGACCCCCGGAGAAGAAGCATCTGCTCCAACTAGATACAAACCTTCGATCGGAGTTTTAATATTGCACCAAGGAGATTTCCCCTTATGGAATCTTTCGGGAACGCAAGGGATTCCGTAAATATTACCCTGGAAGTGTCCGGTGAAATGCTCGTTTGTGATTGGAGTGGATAGTTCTGAAAATTCGATTAGGTCATTAAAGCCCGGAAAAATTTTCTCTACATAGTTCAATAAACTTTCAGAGATTTCTTTTTTTAGTTTTTGGTAGTCTTCGTCTCTTTTTTTCCAAGGTTGGTCCTTCCATTTTTCAAAGGACTCATAATCACAAAATGCGATGATTTCTGCTGTGTGGGTTTTTGATTCCGGGTCTTTTAAAGAAGGAAAAGAGAGGTATAGTCCTGTAACATCTTTTGATTCTACCCAAGACTTTCTATTGGAGAAGTTTTTGTCGTGGTCGTAGTTGGAAAAAATCCAGTAGTTCTCTCCTTTGAATCCGAGCTTTCTTGGGTCTTCCGAAAATCCAAGATACAAAGTTACACAAGCAAGATTTGGGCTATCTTTCATAAATTTTATTAAATCTTCTCTAAAGGTGATTTCTACAGAGTCCGGAATTAGCTTTATATAAGTATTGTACGCGCCTGCATTTGACATTACTATATCAGAATAAAATTCTTTTGTATTGTCTTCTTCTCTTGTGTGTAAGTTTTTTACCCTAACTCCTGTTACTTTTCCGTCTTTGCATAAAATTTCTGTGACCTCGTGAGAAAGTAAAATTTCTCCACCTTTTTCTAAAATGATAGGCTCTATGGACTCGACTATTTTACCTGCACCTCCTACAGGGTAGTACCCACCATTTATATAATGCTCTACAATTAAAGAATGGATTGCAAAGCTACTGAGAGAAGGTGGGAGACCGTAATCCCCCCATTGAGAAACAAGTAAACTTTTTAGTTTCGGATCCTTGAAGTGAGAATCCATATAGTCTTTTGTGGTTTGAATCGAATCCTTAGATTCAAATAAATTGAAAAAACTATCTAAAAATGGTGGTGCTAATTTTAGCATCATATTTTTTCCGAAGTGACCTGCGACTTTTTTTACATCGAGGAAATATTTTTCGATTGAGGACTTTTCTTCTGGAAATAGATTCACTAAGTCGGAAATATATTTTTCTCTATTTCCATAAACGCTAAAAGTAAAATCGGGATATACGAATTTTTCAAAAGGCTCTTCCATTTTTTGCCAATGGACTTTTCCTCCAGTGATTGTATCAAAAATTTTTCTCGTAAAACTTTCTTCTTCTAAATTTCCTATATAATGGATTCCTACATCCCAGAAAAATTTTTGTAACCTTCTGAAGCTGTGGGTAAATCCACCTGCTTTGAAATGTTTTTCTATAATCAGAATTTTTTTATTTTTGTATTGTGCGAGTAAACTCGCTGCGGTAAGGCTGCCGATACCAGAGCCTATAAATATGCAATCATAACGATTTGAGGTTTCCACTATTTTTACTCCCATATATTTGGTTAGGGTCAAATTCTTTTTTAGAATAATTAGTCACAAAAGAATCTTTTTCTAATTTTCTATAGAAACAGGAATAGAATCCTGTATGGCAAGAAGGAATTTTTTCTTTAGTTTGAAAAATGATCGAAGGCGTTTCGGAAAGATAGTAGATTTGTGAAATACTTTGGATCATACCGCTTTCTTCCCCTTTTTTCCAGATCGAATTTCTTTTTCGGCTGAAATAATGGGCGTAGCCGCTTTCTATACTAAGTGAAAGAGCTTCTTCATTTCCAAAGGCTTGCATTAGAATAGTCAGGAATGGATCTATCGCAATAAAAGGGACTAGGGACGGAAAATGAAGGTCAGTTTCTTTTGAGATTTCTAAAAGTTTTACGGGGCTTTTAGGAAATTCACCCAAGATTAAAAATGAATCTTCGTCGCAGTCTATAAAAATCTCAGAGTCTGGATATTTTTTTTGTAGCTCTTTTGCGAAATATAGCGAGTCCGCACATTTTGACAGTTCTATTCTTGCAATTTTTTTAGAA
Organism: Leptospiraceae bacterium; assembly: GCA_015075105.1. Taxonomy (NCBI): domain Bacteria; kingdom Pseudomonadati; phylum Spirochaetota; class Leptospiria; order Leptospirales; family Leptospiraceae; species Leptospiraceae bacterium. Next base: position 97,618 of record JABTUZ010000001.1, read on the forward strand.
GTGGTGTCTTGATAAATTAAGATACAATTTTTCTGTTCTGGCATTTTATTCTAACCATAATATAAAAGTAACAGAGATTGCAAAATAGTATTTTCATTTGAAAAATAGAAAAAATTGAACCATGAAAACATTGTCCCAAAATTCTCTTTTTAACAATTTGACAAAGCCCCCTCTAAAAAACAAAATGGTTTAATGAGTTCAAGAAAAGAAAAAAAATCTGAAAATACCAAAGCGAAATCAAAACAGCCTTCTGCCTTTTCATCTATCGGCTCACTTGTCTTTATTGTAGTATTGGTTTTTGCATTCAAATCTTCTATTCTGGATGCAAATAATATTCCTTCCGGTTCTATGATCCCTACTTTAAAAATTGGTGATTTTCTTTTTGTGAATAAAATGCGTTATTCTATTCGTATGCCATTTACCGAAAAAGAAATTTTCAGAATAGACAACCCTAAAAGAGGAGATATTATAACCTTTATCCCACCCGCTACAGCACTCTCTGAAGATGAAGCCAAGCTCGGAATGTTTTCTAAGCGTTTTGTAAAAAGAGTTGTAGGGATGCCCGGAGATACGATTCGGATTACAAAAAAAACTTTAGATACGACGAAAGGAAAAGTAGACCTTTCCTTTATAGAATACAAAGAGAGTGGAGCTACAGAATTTCAGAATTACAAACCGACTGAAATATCCAGAGAAAACGAGTTGAATGACTTAGATAACCCGGAAGCGTCCAAGCGTGCACTTTTTTTAGAAGAAAAGAATGGGTTCAAACATTTTACCTTAGAAGGGTATGACGATGATAGAAAATTTCATGTCATGGAATATTGTGATTTTAGAAATGGTTGCACGATCCCTCCCGATCGCTATATGGTAGTTGGTGACAACAGAGACGATTCTCACGATTCCAGAGCTTGGGGTTTTGTTTCGAGGGAAGATATTTTAGGCAAGGCTCTAATCATTTATTTTTCAATTGACTGGAAAGACAATGTGTGTATGTACAAAAATGAATCTGAGATCGCAGAGAAAGGTACAGAACTTACAGAAAAATACGAGGGAGCCGATTTGTTAAAAAAATGCCACCCTTATGAGATTTCACCTTACGGTTTTAGGAATAGAGAAGAATCTAAAAGTGATTGGGTTTTACGCACCCTCCAATATAGGATTTGGAGAATGAGTATTCGATGGAAAAGAATTGGAAGAATTTTACAATAAGTTAAAATTTAAAAAATATCATTTAAGTTAGTATTTTTAGAAACTTTCCTTTCTTACCTTGGCGTATGATATACTCTCTATTTTTTTCTAAGGTAAATTTTTCATCGGTGAGTCTTTCTTCACCCAAGTAAAGTCCGCCGTTTGAGATGAGTCTTCTTCCTTCGGAGGAAGATTTTATAAAACCTAATTTTGCAAGAATTGCAGTGAGTAAAACTTTCCCATCTTGAAAGTCAGAATCTCCCAATTTTGTAGTTTCTATATTTTCCGGGGTTACTCTGTTTTTTGGGTCATGAATTTTTTGCCATTGAGAAATGGCTTCTCTATTTTCTTCTTTTTCGTGAAATAAGTCCATTATCATAGTTGCAAGTTCAGTCTTTACTTCTTTCGGGTGAGTTTCTTTTTTTTGAATGGATTCTTTTTTAGAATTTATTTCTCTTATTGGAGTGTCGGTCAATAACTCAAAATAATTCCACATCAATTCATCGCTAATAGACATGATTTTCCCATACATATCAATCGGTTTGTCGTTGAAGCCTATATAGTTTCCAAGTGACTTGGACATTTTTTTTGTACCGTCGAGGCCTACAAGTAGTGGAAGAGTGATTACTACTTGTTGTGGTTTTCCGTAGTCTTTTTGCAATTCTCTTCCTACAAGCAGGTTGAACTTTTGGTCAGTGCCACCGATTTCAATATCACTTTCCATTACAACAGAATCGTAACCTTGGATTAGAGGGTATAAAAACTCTAGTACAGAAATGGGTGAACCGGATTTGTATCTTTTACTGAAGTCGTCTCTTTCCAAAAGTCTTGCTACATTGTATTTTGAAGCTAAGATTAATACTTCTTCAAAATTCATAGGTGAAACCCATTTTGAGTTAAATACAATTTTTGTTTTTTTGGGGTCTAAAATTTTAAATACTTGGGATTCGTAGGTTTTTGAGTTTTGTAATACTTCTTCTTTTGTTAGCCTTTTTCTTGTTTCTGATTTTCCAGTTGGGTCGCCAATCATTGCAGTAAAATCTCCGAGTAGAAAATTTACCTCATGCCCCAAATCTTGAAATAGCCTCATTTTCCTTATCAGTACAGAATGTCCGAGGTGCAAGTCAGGTGCAGTCGGATCAAATCCGGCTTTGATTTTTAATATTTTACCACTGTCGAGTTTTGTTTTTAATTCTTCCTCAGGGATAATTTCTACTGTTCCCCGTTTTATTTTATCAATAATACTTTGGTCTGTCATTGTATTTACTCATTTTATATTTTTTTATAGTATTAGATTTTTTTTCTTCTGTGATTACTTTTTCTATAAACCCATATCCGAAATACTTTAGATTGACTTCGGATACAAGTAGAATAATTATATCTTTAGAGAAAATATCTTTATTTAGATCGAATTTTTCTATTTGAGTGTTTGTTTTGCCGTTTATGGAATAATTGATTTTATCGTAGTAATAAAAATTAGACTCAATCGAAAATAATTTTTCTGGGAGCTTAGTCGCTGATAGAGTAAAATAAAAACTATCTCCCACAATCAGTACGTTCGGCTTATAAAAGTTCGTATTTTCTATTAAAATTTCAGGCTCAATATATTTACCAAAAGGTAAACTCCAAAGTAGGTTTAGAGAGTTAAAAATATCGCTGTCTAAATTATAATAGGGGAGGGTCGTTGTACTTTTCATTTGGACAGAAATTTTAGGGAAATTTTTATTTGTAACCTCTGAAATTTTTTGAATGATAACCGGCATCGCAATAGAGGCAGTGTAATAACTCCAGTGAGTTCCACCTTTTGGATAGAATGGCATTTTTTCTCCTTGTAAGCCTTTCATCCATGATATAAAATCTATACAGTGAATATAGTTTTCTTCTAAAACTTTTTTGAATTTTTTGTAGTTGGAGTTTTCTTTTTTTTGAGAGAGCATTTCTTCAGAAATATATTCAGGGTAGAAGGACGCTTTTCCCGGAGCCAAAAGAATGAAAAGAGGGATGTTTCTTTTTTGTAAAATATTTTTTAGCTTTTTTATATTTAGTCCAATCTCTTCGATTTTTTTATCTCCAAGGTAGTCTATTCCGAGGTGGGCTTCAATATGGTCTTTTTCAAATAGATAGTCTTTTTTCCCGAATACTGTTTTTTGTCCGTAGATTTTATGGAATAGACTGTAGTGGATTTGATTTCTAAACCGAATGAATACCCATCTTGACCCTGATTTTGAAGCAAGGTAGTTTTCTGTGGATTTTTGAAACTTTCCCGAAAAAAAATCTAAAAAATAGAATTTAGGTTCTTCTTGAGTGGGAACGGATCCGGAAAGTTTTAAACACTCCGGATGAAAAAATATTTCTATAAAAGTAAATAGAAAAGGTAGGCAGAAAACAATAAATATAAATAGGAATTTTTTTTTGGGATTCATAAAAGTTAAAACCTAAAATAGATAAACGGGTTGAAATTAGTAGATAGCAATTCTCCAAGCGAGAGAGAATACAATATAATGGAAATGAATACAAATAGTTTTGGATATTTTGTGATATAAGACTCTAAATCCATATATTTTTTCAATGGTTTAAAAATTGGATAAAAACTAAAAATACAAGATAGGAAAAAGAAAAACAAAAAATACGCATCAACTGTAAAGTTCCCAAAAGTTTTTGGAAAATACATTGCCTTCCACATTCCAAGTGCTATGCTTAAAGAATCAGAGCGAAATAAAACCCAGCCATTCAAAATCAGAAAAAATGTGAATATCATTTTTAATACTTTTGTAAAATTCTTTTTTTCTTTTTCTTTGGGAGATTTAAAAAATTTCTCTAGTGAAATAAATAGACCGTGGTAAGCTCCCCAAAATACAAAATTCCAAGAAGCTCCATGCCAAAGCCCAGAAAACAAGAACACAGCCCATAGATTCAAATAGGTTTGGAATTTAGAAACGAGATTTCCACCCAAAGGAATATAAATATAGTCTCTCATCCAGTTTCCGAGCGTTATGTGCCACCGTCTCCAAAATTCAGTAATAGATCCGGACGTATATGGAAATTGAAAATTTTCAGGAAATTGAAAACCCATCATTTTTCCGAGTCCTAACGCCATGTCCGAATACCCTGCAAAGTCAAAATAAATCTGGAAAGTGTAGGCTAAAATTCCCATCCAAGCGAGAAAAAAACTAAGCTCTGGTTCGTTAAGTGAAAATATTTTGTCGGCTTCTTTTCCAAGTACATTGGCTATTAAGACTTTTCTTGCAAGCCCGATGCAGAATCGAATAAGCCCCTTTAGTCTGTTGTCCCAGTTTTCTAAATTTTTTCTGTCTAAGATTTGGTCTCTTATTTCATTAAACCGAATAATCGGTCCTGCAATTAATTGAGGAAAAAGTAGAATATATAAAAGATAGTCTGAAATTTTTTTTAGAGGTTTGGATTTTTTATAATAGATGTCGATTGTATAGCTTACTTTATGAAAAGTAAAAAAAGAAATCCCTATTGGTAAAATTATTTTTGGAAGAGGGAAATTTTTTTGCAATAGGAAATTCCAATTTTCAACAAAAAAGTCGGCGTATTTAAAATACCCTAAAATACAAAAATTAAAAATTACAGAAAAGAGAGCGAGAATAAGTCGAAAATTCCCTTCTTTAGAATCCATGATGTGCATGAGAATAAAATCTACACATATAGATGCACAAAGTATTAGAAAAAAATCAGAGCCTCCCCAAATATAAAATACGATGCTTGCAAAAAGTGCCCATAAATTTTTTAGATAGTTTGGAAAAAGAAAATAAACAGTAAAAAAAACCGGAAAGAAAAATACTAAAAATAAAACACTGGAAAATACCAAAGCAGTGTTACTTTTCTTTTAGCTTGTATATGAGTATAATCAGAGAAAAAATTAGAACAAATACATTGGAAATTATAATCGGTAATTCTTTGTGTAATACACCATAATAGATCCAACACGATATACCGAGTATGAGTACAATGTACATATTTCTGGATACATCCGTTGTTTTTCTTGTTAGAATCACTTTTAGCATTTGTGGAACGAATGCAATAGTCGTCAAAAGTCCTGCAATATAGCCAATGAGAGTTTCCAAGCTCATTTTGAATACTCTCTAGTGACTATAGTTTTTATTCCACCGCGAATATGAAAATCCCCTCGCACTTTTAGATACAAAGGCTCTGAATGTTTTACAATATCTTCTAAAATTTTATTCACTACATTTTCGTGGAAAATTCCAATATTTCTAAAAAAAAGTATATACTCTTTAAGCGATTTCAACTCTATACATTTCTTATGGGGTTTGTAAGAAATTTCAATGGTTCCAAAGTCTGGGAGTCCGGTCTTTGGGCAGATTGCGGTGAATTCGGGAATCGTAAATTCTATGAGATAGTCTTTGAGTTCATAGATATTTGTAAAAGTTTCAATTACGGGAGTTTCCATTCCCTGAATGTGATCTTGTTTTCCTTCGTAAGAAGAAACTGTATTGTTTTTATTTTCCATCAAATCCAAATTTTTACAAGGCTTCAAAGATGAAAAGTGATAAAAAAATAGGAATTATAGATTTTGGAGGACAGTATGCGCATTTGATCTCTTCCAGAATCCGAAGACTGGGTTCATACACTGAGATTTTATCTAATTCGGAAAGTTTAGACAGATACAAAGAATTTTCGGGACTGGTATTTTCCGGTGGACCAAACAGTGTGTACGAAGAAAAATCTCCGTCTATACCGAAAGAAATTTTTGAATTGAATATACCAATCCTTGGGATTTGTTATGGTCATCAATTAATTATGAAGCTACTCGGTGGTGTGGTAGAGCCTTCTAATTTAAGAGAGTATGGTTCTGCCATAATGTATTTTTCAGGTAAAGATGTACCAATTTTGGAAGGCCTTTCAAATAGCGAAAAAGTATGGATGAGTCACGGTGACGAGGTAGTGAAAATTCCAAAAGATTTTATTTCAATAGGGAAAAGTAGTAATTGCGAAAATGCGGCAGTTTATAACCTCAAAAAAAATATCTATGGGATTCAATTCCACCCTGAGGTTACGCATACCTTAAATGGAAATGTACTGCTTTCTAACTTTATTAAACTTTGCGGGACTAAAAGTACTTGGAATATGGAGATTTTCTTGGAAAGGAAGTTAGACGAAATCAAGAAAAAAGTTCCAATGGAAAGAAAAGTATTTATGCTAATTTCCGGTGGGGTGGACTCAACTGTTTCTTATCTTTTACTAGCAAAAGCTCTGGGAAAGGATAGGGTCACAGGCCTTTTAATTGATACAGGTTTTATGAGAAAAGAAGAAGTGTCTTCTTTGAAAGGAAAACTTGGGTCTTTGGGAATTGATCTAAATGTCAGAGATTACTCGGAAATGTTTTATTCTTCTTTGCAAGATATAAAGGATCCTGAATTGAAAAGAAATATTATTGGAGAGCTTTTTTTAAAATGCCAAAAAGAAAGTTCTATTTCACTTAATTTAAACCCGGATCATTGGATTTTAGGACAAGGTACAATTTACCCGGATACTATCGAAAGTGGTGGAACGAAGCTGTCTAAAAAAATTAAGACACACCACAATAGAGTTCAGGGAATAACAGATTTAATAGAGAAGGGTCTTGTTATTGAGCCGATTTCAGATTTGTACAAAGATGAAGTTCGTGAGCTTGGAAAACTACTCGGTTTGGAAAAAGAATTTACCGATAGGCATCCTTTTCCGGGTCCGGGTCTTGCAGTGAGGATGATAGCACATAATCATTTTACTAAAACACCTCATGAAGAGGAAGCGTTAGACGAAATCTTAAAATATTATAAAGGAGTTGAATTCCAGATTCTTCCCGTACGTTCTGTGGGAGTTCAGGGAGACAACAGGACTTATGGACACTGCATAGCGTTAAATGATTTTACGAACGACTGGAATGCGTATGAAGAAATTTCTACAAAAATTACGAACACAGTCAAAGGAATCAATAGAGTAGTGTTTTGTCCTTACATAAAAAGTCTTTCTTTCAACAAATTTCAAAAATCAAATTTAGAGTTAAATAGAATGTATTCTGACCTTTTAAGAGAAGCTGATGATGCAGTATTTCGGATTATTGAAAAACATCATCTTATCGAGAAAATTTGGCAAATGCCGGTTGTACTTTTGCCGGTTGGAAATTCAGAGGATTGCTTAAGTATAGTCCTTCGACCTGTGGAATCAACTGAAGCAATGACTGCTAATTTTTATTGTATGGATAGAAAAGTTTTAGAAGAAATTCATAGAGAGGTTTTAAAGATTGAAAGATTATCAATATTACTTTACGATATAACCAACAAGCCTCCCGGGACCATAGAATGGGAATAGAGTACGAAAAATTTACAACATTTGATAATATAAACCTATCTGTAAAAATTCAAAATAACGGTAAGAGTGAAAAAATTTTACTTCTTCACGGGTTTAACGATTCAAAAGAGACTTTTCAGTTTATAGAAAAATTTCTATCCGAAAAGTTTGATATAGTATCGTTTGATTTTAGAGGGCATGGGGACTCTGATTGGAAAATGGGAGTTTATAATTATTCGGACACTCTGCTTGATTTGCATCTCATAATCGAAAATTATTTTCTTGAGCCTTTTACTGTTCTTGGTCATTCTATGGGATCGAGTCTTGCTGCAAGGTATTCTGGCTTATTTCCTGAAAAAGTAAAAAAATTAGTCTGTATAGAAGGTTTTAGTGGAATTCAATCTATGCACAAAGAAAGAGAAAAGATTCAAACCTGGATGAATAAGAAAAATGGACAAAAGCAAAGGATGTCGCCTAACGCACGCTTAAAGGAAATGGACTCTATCAAGGAAGCAGTCGAAAGACTTTCCTTGATATATTCTAAATTAGAAAAATCCAAAGTAGAAAAGTTAGTTTTGAGTTTAATAAAAAAATTAGAAAACGGAAAATTTGTCTGGAAAAATGACCCTAATTTAAAACTAAGCTCACCCATTCCGTTTCCTCCCGAATTGTCCAGAGCTTTGTGGTCAAATTTCTCTAACCCTAGTCTTATTGTGTTTGGAAAAGAAACTCATTTGAAGTCTTCAAACATAGATGAAGTGATTCAGAATTTTAAAAATCCTTTCTATGTTGAAATTGAAGGTGCCGGACACAATGTTCATCACGATAAGCCCGAAGAGTTGATACGGGTGCTAAAGGAATTTTTAGGGTAGGTAGTTTTGTTTTAGTAGCATAAAAATGTGGGAACTCCAATTCAGAGGACTGATGCCTGATGTCTGAGGTCAGAAATAGTGGAGGTGGAAATTTTTTTCAATTAGATTTTCTTTTTAGATAAATGTTTTGAGTTTACGCTTTTAGTGCAGATTTTTCACTTTTCGTGTGAAAATGTGGGATCTCCACTCTTTTCAGTAAAGTGCATGTTTTATACCAATTGTTCACCTTTTATGCAAAAATGTGGGAACTCCACTTTTTTGGGGGATTTTGAGAGATTACACATTTAATGCAGATTGGGGACATTTTCTGTAAAAGCTAAATAAAATTTCTTAAAATCAGTAAAATTTTATTTCTATTAGTATGTTTTTTTACCTTATCATAGAGGACAGGGAATTTTACTTTAAGGAGAAATTTATGAACCCAGAAAAATATGTAGAAACACAATCGAGCTTGCTTGTTCCAGCAAAATATATGGACGAGTTCAATAGAAGAACGACAGGTTTTTCAAGGAGGAAATATTTACACGCATTGTTGAACAGATACAGAAATGTGATTCTTTGGGGAACTTTTGAGAAAATGGATAGAGTAAAGAAAGCGTATCAAGAAGTCGGACAGAATTTGCAGAAGAAGAATTTTACCCCGAATAACGCGGACTGGATAGACTATACAAATATCCCACGTTATTCGGCAATAAAACCCGCCGATTATGTCGTTTTAACTATGCCTTTTTTGACATTCATCGGCGACATTCTTTTATCCAGATATTCCTTAAGTGCAGTTCTAAGCACTTTTGACTTATCAGAATCATACATCTGCAAATAAGTTGCAAATTGTCTTTGCAAATCATCATCAATTTTCATGGAAATCTTATTTACGATTGTCGCCATATTTCCGAAACCTCCTTGAGAGAGATTTCGGGTAGTTCTATCGTCAACCGCGCTTAGCGTTCCAATCCGAGACATACCCACATTATGACCATACAGAAAATTCTGTCAAGCGGAAAAGTCTGACTTTTCACTTTTTTTATAAAAACTGGCAAAAAAATTCTATTGACAATCTTAAATTTTTTACAATATTTTGAAATATGGAAAATCAACTAACGCCTAAAAAAGACCAAGATCAGCAACTATTTTCACTAATTCAAGCCGCTTCCGAATTGTTTAAAACTTTTGGACATGAAAACTTTGAATCCGAAAAATTACGATACAAACATGAAAAAGAAATGGAAAAAATGAGAATTGAATCAACTGGAAAATTCAATAAAAGTATTCTGATTCTCACAAGTTTTATTTTTACAGTACTATTTAGCTTTGCAATTATTCTCGTTTTCAAGAGCCAAATTCCTGAAAGTATGGAAATTGTTAAATTGATTGGTTCTCTTTTCGCTGGCGGTCTCGCTGGTTTTGGAATTGGCGTTTACAGTGGGAAAAAAGCTAATCCCAAAGAGAACCTATAAAATAAAAATTTGCAAACGCAAAAAGAAAAATCATCAAAGCCCCAAAATTGACACTATCAAAAAATTGTTCCATGCTTTCTGATATATACAGATAATTTAAACAGCACAAATCTTTTTTATAGATTTCAGAAAAAAATTTTAGGGGAATGGGTGTTTAGTGGGTTTTATTTTTTCTGGGATCAACAAATTTTAATTTTATGCCATAATCTCTCTCAAGTTTTTTGGCGTTCTTCTTACTCCATTCAATATATTTCTTTAGGTCATTCCCTGTTTTTTTTTCAATAACTTCTTGAGATTTTCTTTTTTCCCAAACTATTTGATCTAAGCAATCGCTAAGTGTCTTTTTCATTTTTCAATAACCTCTCTGGTGAAACAATTTTAGGAAGTTCGTATTTCAAGCCTTTTACTGTTTTCCTTAAAAAATCCATTTTATTGTCATTCACGATATGCTTGTAATTAAAGCTAAGAAGATAATCTATTTCATAATATGATGCACAAGCCAAATGTAGTGAATCCAGTCCTTCCTTGGCATTGCCTTTAATTCAATAAGTTTTCCGCAAGGTAAAATATTTCATCATTAAATCATTTTTTATTCTTTTAGTAAATTTCAAAGATTTAATTTTATGACCATATATTCCTGCTGAAAGTTCATCAATTACATATTGAGAAATATAAAAAATCATAGCTCTTTTGATTTTCTTCCCACCATAAATTTGCTATTTTTTGAAAAACTCTTTGAAATTTCATTTTGCTTGTGTCAACATTTTACTTTATGAATGAAGTTTCAAGATAGACTGTCGTCATAGCCATATTATCTTTATATTTTTTTTTGTCAAGGGTTTTAAATGGTCTCTAAATCTATCTAAAATCAGAAAGCAACCTTCCCTAATATTTCTGTCTTTTGTATTGATTGCAACAAAAGCCAAATTTCCAATAGATGTTGTATTGAAATTTCCAAAATTGAAATCAAATGAAGTAATTTCGGAAAGGGTAATTTTTTCTACCTTTGACTGACATACCTTGTCTGCAAATTTCGCCATAAATACAAGCGGGTAGTCAATTATTACCAGAAAAGTGATTCAGATATTCTATTGAATAATTCAACCCTAAAGCAGATTCTACTAGTGAAGCTTCTTTTTTCATACTTTCAGCCCCTTCGCAAACTTGACGAAACTGGAAGCCTTGTCGAATTTGTGGATCATGTTTTCGGTTTTGGCAAGAACGTAAAATTTTTTTCCGTTTTCAGAAATGACTTTGCATTTTTCACATAGTTCTGGAAATTTTTTCTTTAAAGATTTAATTTGTGTTTCAGTCATTGGTTTCTCCTAAAAAATATATTCAAGCTCTTCTTCTGTAATTTCTTGTAATGTAGTTATATAATAAGAATCATCTGGAATTTCATCCACAATGATTTCTTTTTTCTTGACTCAACTTCTTTTTGTTCCACGTCTAATGCATGTTTTCCGAATATACAATATTCGGCAAATCTTCTATAAGTAAATCACGTTTACATTTTTCTTCGTCAAGTTCTTTTTGCATTCAGTCTTTACACTGTATTACATTATTTTCACTGTGTCTTTATAATATAAGAATTTACCGCTACGTTTTCCATCTTTTCGTTTTACTCTTCCAGTAAAAACTTAGAAAAGGACTTTCACGAATAAAATCATTTAGCTTTCTGTGTCGCATTTTTTATCTTTATCCTTTTTCTTCTATTTCGTAATTCTATCATTTAAGGATTTTATTTTTCTGGAAAAATCTTCAAATCTAAATTTTAATTATTATGATTTCAGAGTCTAAATTCTTTGATACTGATTCGATTGTTTTTTTTGAAATTTCTTAATTCTTCTGTTTATTTTCTACAAGAATAGATAATTTATCTAATTTGTGCTTTTGGCGCGCAAAAATAGTTACCGCTCCGGTAATAATAGAGATTATTGATATTAAACTACCTATTTCCACTGATAACCTCTTTAATGTTCTTCCACTCAATAATATTCTCTACAAAATATTTAGGGCAATTTTACCTGTAATATCATAATGTCGAAAAAGATTTTCAGTCGTTAAATTGAATTTGCTTAAAAGTTCTTGAGTCAAAAAACAGCATTTACAAGTGTTGCGTTGTTAATATATCCGTCATCTCTATCGTGACAAAGCTCAATTCGATTTGTAATAATTCACTGCTAATGTGGAATGATTTTGCAATTTCAGTATATTTATTTTTCAGAGCTCCTACATGGTAAAGCGACCTCGTCCGTTGGTATGATCTCGATAATTTCTTTTCGTCAATCGCATAGTGTGCAGAAGCATATCTTGATTTATATGGTTGTTTGTTTTCAAATTATTGAAATAGTCTACGAATATTTTTGCTGTAGCTTTCGGAAAAGCTGTATAATGCCAAATAATAGCTTTTACTTTTACGAGTTTTTCCCCTGAACGAGAAAAAGGATTTTTTTCTATATGGTCAACGATAAGATTCATTTTCTTTCCTCTCAATTTGAAACGGTCTTTTGAGTCTTTGAAAAAAACTGAGTATATAGAAAATACGCAAATAGTAACAAAATAATAATTCCAACCAAAGAAATTCCTGAATAAATAAGTTTATTGTTTCGCCAATCTTTGATCTGAAAATGTCGGGGATCATTCCATCCGCCTTTACGAAAGAAATAAAATTCCCATTGAATCTCTGGGTGTCTTTTTAGAATGGAGTCGATTTTTTCTTTATCAGTTCGTAAATTTATTCCGTCCACATCAAAGGCTTTTCTATGGTTGTGTGCCGACTGTCCGCCTCTCGCCCATGTCGCTACGTCTTCCGGTTTAATTCCGGGTAGTAGTTCGCCTGTTTTTCTATCCCGTTGTGACCAATAAATTTCTTCCTGTTTTTTGTTTGTCCTGTATCCTTCCGCAAATTGAATCTGTGGAATTTCTTTTTTCAGGTCTTCGAAAAAGTTTTGCAGTCTTTTGTCAACGCCTGAGATCATTTCTTTTTTCCGCTCGCTGAAAAGATTTTTACTGCAATAAGTAAGACAATTCCGATGGCCGCATAATCAACTATCGACTTTGCTTTTTCTGTGATGTATTCAGTGGCTTCATCAAAAGGAATATTTGTTTTTATTTCAGTTTTCCAGATTTTAAAATCTTTTTTGTGGCCGTTCATCATCTGAATTTCTTTAAAAATAAAACCTACTTGTGGATCATCTGTCTTAAATGAATTGTCTTTAAAACTCTCCCAAGTCGTATGCGCTTTGACTGGAAAAGAAATCACCCTCGATTTTGTATCTACTTTTAAACCTTCGAAATTGGGAACGCCTAAGCGCTCACCTTCTCCGATTGTGTAGTAAATAAAAAATAAATCTCTGGTCATTTTTTACTTTCTCTTTTTCTTCCCTTTACCTAAAAACAAGAAAGCTCCCGCGCCTACCGCAAGAATCAAAAGAATATTTTCGTTTCCGCCCGATTCTTCTTTTCTTACCTCAGAACTTTCTTCTCGTTTTACCTCCGATTTTTTGGAAGTTTCAGACGAAGTTCTTGAAGGCTGACTTGGTTGGCTTGACGAAGACATTTTCTGCACGTGAGTTCTTGCAATTTTCAGATTTGGATTTGCTTTCTGAAAATCTCTTAAAGTTTCCTTTTCGTCTTCATTAGAAAAAAGAAATGACATTCTTTGGTGTGTGCTGTTGTGCAAATATCCGTCATAGTTAATGCCACTTACTTTCGGACTGGTAACTTTTCCTAAACCTGAATAGTAAATAAAAAATCTGTCTTTTTCATAAAACCCTTTGAATTTATTTAATGCTATGTAAACTACAATATGCCTAAATAAAACCGCAAACAATGCGACAAAAAAAACCGCAAACAAAGTTTCAGATTTGAATTGTGCAATTCGACTGCTTTTTCTTTTTTAAGTGTAAGGTCTTCTGTAATAGGTAATCTTTTTAATTCACTTTTCGATTTGGCTAATGCATTTCCAATTTTCAAAGCTCTTTATCAAGTTAATGCATTTTTTAACTTTTCGGCTGAATCAATATAAATTTCTGCGTTTTGTTTTGTTGATGAACAGGAAAAAGAAAAACAAAATAAAATCGTTTTTCATTTCTTCAATTTTTTTGAGAACAAAGATGTTGCTAAAATCAAACTTCGAAAAAATTTCTTTTTTTCAATTACTTACTAAACTAAGTTTTTTATTGTTTCTTTTGACGGTGGAAAAAAATACTTATACGGCCTTGCAAGAACAGACGAAGTGAAATCGTAAAACTTCAAAAATTCTTCGGAGGTAAAATTTTCCAGCAAGCATGTAGAAATATAGATCATTCAGTTGTTCCAGTTTTCATTTTATTTCTTTTGTCCGTTCGGTTTGCTGTTTGCCAGCGGTTTTGATGGAACAGTTCTCAATTTCGTAAAATATCAAATGGAAGTTTTGAGTTTTTTATTATTATCGAATTGCTGCAAATATTCAAACCAAGAGATTCGCAACCCGTCCATAATCCAGATTTTCATTTTCCAGCAACATTAGAAAGTCCCTGTGCTATTCACTGCAAACCATTAATTCAGGAGTTGATTCTCGGAATTTCTTCATTTTGAAATTATCGTTCATGGCCTCACTTTCAGATGTTGCTCATCTGATTCTTTTTTCGCCTTTGTATTTAGGCATTAATTGCTCTTCTGGTTGTTCCATTCTTCTTGAGGCTGTTTTCAGAAGTAACAATAGAACCAATACTTGAGTTACTTGATTCAATGACCAAATTTTTGCAAGCTATGTTCCCTGCATTAGACCAAGGATGGAATTCTTAGAATAAATTTTTTCAAATTTTTTACCGTAAGCACTAACTCACGTGAAAACTCTTTCCTGTTCGAGACATCCTTTGAGAAACATTGACTGAGTGCTTAATTTTCAAACCTCTTTACAAACTTCTGAGATAACCAAATTGCCCCATGCTTCCATAGCGAAGCCAAAGATAATCCGATAAATGAACGATAAAGACCGCGACCTAAATGAATACTGTTCACAAAAATCTTGACCGGAGCAGCGTTACAATGGAAAGCTTTTTTCAATCAGGCGAAAACCATCAATAACCAAATCGCCGTTAAGCGATATATGTCTTCCATGTCTGAGGCCATTCAATTGATTTGTGTATGGATATTTTACAATAGAAGAATCTACAACTAACGTCCCGAAAAGCTGACCGTCAATTGATTCCTTTGGATAAAATTTCCCCCTGACAGAAATTATATCTGTATCAAGAGGAAATTCTCTATCGCCTTCTAATGTAATAAGTTCTGCCATATATACAAGATATGACAGACGAAAAGAAAAAGTACAAGCAAAAAAATCTGATCGCTACCGCATAACGGACACTAAACGGACACTATTTACCCATTTTTTTAATTTTTTTTAAAATTTGATTTTTGAAATCAGTTAAACGTAAAATTCTTTTCTAAATTTTTCGTTGTATAGCTTTTTATCAAACAAACATCTTTCTGGATACGTTGCATCTGCAACCATCCAGTTTCCGTTTATTTTTATTTCTGGATAAATATGATGAGGCCTTTCCATTTCTCCACAAACTACCGCCCGTGACGGAATATTTAAAATAATCGCTTTCGCTAAAATTGGAACAGTCTTATCGTCACAATCTCTAGCACCTGTCCAGTTTATATCCAATGTATATTTAGGACGACTTACCGTTTCCTTTCCAACAGGATCAGAAATATACGGGAGGCGACGAACATAATTGTAAAAAGCAAAAATTGTCATCCCGTAAAACGGAATCAAATCTATTGTGTAATCTTTTGCCAATCTCAAGACAGTTTCCACCGTCTGAATATAGTCTTTTAAAGGAACAGAGGAAATTTTCATGCAAAACCTACTTCTAATCCTTCAACATCTTCAAAACTTTTATCTTTTGTCAAAAGTTTTAAATTATTTGATTTAGCAAGTGCCGAAATCCAAACATCATTTTCTTGTACTTTTAGCCCTTTACTTCTTAATTGATCTTTTATAATTCCATATTCATTCGCTGTTTCTTGGTCGAATGTTAAAAAATCTTTTCTAAGAAAGATTTCCATCTTTTTCAATTCAGATTCATACTTCTTTTTATTCCCATGTTTTCTAAAGAAATTATATATTCCAAAATATAATTCACCTATTGCAATTATCGGTATGTAAACTTTTTTATTTTCATCAATGTCGGTTTCATTTCCCCGAAAAGCTTCTATGCAAATCGTTGTATCAAGTATCAAATCCATTCCATTTCTTTCCTTTCGCTTTATAAATTTCCCTCATGATTCCATTTAAAGTACTGTCGCTTACTGTTCCGGCAAATTCTTTCCGTAAATCTCCCCACCTATGAACAGATTTAGAAATGTCTTTCTTCTTTTTTTCTGGAGAAAGTTTTTTCACGAAAGAAAAAACCTTCTCCTTATCTTCTTCACTTAAGTTTTCAATAAGACTTTTTATTTCTTCTTCATCCATTTTGTTTGACTCCATGATTAAATTATTATAAAACATACTCGAAAATATTGCAAAACTTATTTTTACAATGCTTAAAAAAATCTTTTTACCCACTTTTTAGACGGTTTTTTCCTGCTTTTTACCCACATAAGTAACACTTTTTGAAAAATTACGCCACATCAGCAAATATTTTCTTCGTGAATAAATTGAGTTTTTCTTGAAATTCTTTTCAAAAAGAATTTGATATTTTAATTTTTCTCGAACTTCTCACGGCAACCTTTCAAAAAGTTTTCGTGAGAATATTTTTCCATAGGTTGCCGAATAAAGCAAATAATCCGCACCAGGAACACTTTTGATTTATCTACATGCTTTAATTTCTTCTTTTGAGTCCTGTTTCATTTTTCGGAAGTCCTATTTTCTCACCTTCTTCAACTCTTAAAAATTCACCCACCAATTGCAAACGTCCCAATGTCTTTTTGTGTTTTTCCTGTAAATAATATATTCCATAGTCATCTATCGTTTGCATTTTAAACGAAGGATTTAAAAATTTTAAATAGTAATATACTGTTTTGGAAAACTCCTGATCCCAAAAAAGACCTGGTCAAATGATTTAATTTCTCCGGTTTTAAAATCAACCTTCATCGTGGGATTACAAAACTCATTCATAATCATTTATGCCGTAACTGAAATTCTACTGATTCCAAATAAGGAAGGCTCTGACTTTGTTTGTTTTTTGTTGTCAAATTCTACAAAAATATCTGAATGCCAATCACCAATATATAAGGTCTGACCGTTTTTCTGCTTTTTGGATCCCGAAAAGAGAGCCAGCTCAAACTCCATAAACTGAACGGATTAAAAAGTTCTACTTTCAAAAATCCCCTAAACCTCGTAGATACTTCTTGATTTTTTAATTTTTCTAAAATTTCCGGTAAATTCAAATAACCGTCATAGTCGTCTTGTGAAAGGTCAATTCGGGAAAAAGTCCCGCCTCTTTGAATAATCTGTCGAATTAAATCATGGATTTCAATTTTTCCGTTTAAATTGAATAAAGCTTTGGAAGACAAACAAACATGAATCTTCATGGCCGGCCTTTCGGGGGAAAACCCACAAATTGCCCCTAAATCAGTCAAAAATGAATGAGAATAACCGTTAAAGCCTTTTTTTAGGTCAATTTTGAACCAAAAGTTTTTTCAACCCATTCAAAGGTTTTTGCCTCATATTTCACCGAAAAACTTAGCCAATCTACAAACGGAATACGTAAATCCTGGTATGGAAGCCTCATTTTCGGTATTTTTCCTTTTATCCATAAAGTTTTGTCATTGCAAGGGGTTGTTACTACCCCCTGAAAGTTTTTAAATTAAAAAATGTCAGGCTATCCGGTTTTCCAGAACTAACTTGACATTTAATTCTGTTCATCGCCACTTATTCTTCGCGCCCCCTGCTTTAAAATAAATGCTCAATATACTTCATCCGGCAAATTTTCCTCTACCAAATTCTGAATCCTCCTCGTCACGTTCCTCGATCCTGAACCGTGACAACCTCGTCACCAATCTTTTCGTTCTGGAAAACCGCAAAATTTAGCTTGTTCCATCATGGCCAAGATGAAAAAAGAAAATTGTCCTAGAACAAACATTTTTCCGTATTCAATTTTTTTGTCGGTATAGGTTTATTCCAGATTGACCCTACAAGATTTTTCTGAAAAACTAAATAGTCTGATGATCTATCAGTCTTCTTTCTCTGTTTTCGACACAGAAAAATTCTGATCTTGCATAGAAAGGAAGATTGATAACAAGATTCAAAAAACCTTTTTTTCGCCCTTACCTAATTTTTTTGTATTCGTGACTCTAAAGTTTGCCATTCATCGGCTCATCTCCTTTAATGTAAATTTTTCCTCGACTACCGTCGAGGATTTACAATATGCGATCCCAGAGAATGATCTCTGAGACGACGAACTGCCGGAAAGATATTTTCTGTTAAATTCTTGTAAAAATACCTTTCTCAAATCGTTCCAAGTGTATGCGTTATAACCTCTGTCCATCAAAAACTCTTTTTAACTCCATCGAAAAAATGTTCTAAAATCATTTCCGATTTCTCCTTTTATTTCAATCATTTGAGATTTACCATTCGATAAAATTTTTTTCAACATCGGAAATAAAATTTTCAAAATAGAAACCAGAATATTCATTTTTTTTTGTAAAACAATGATCTGGTTTCTTGATCTTTCAAATCTTGCTCTGTCATACGTTGTAGCTCTGTTCGAAGCAAAATCTTTCAGTTTATTCATTAGCTCATTTGAATTCATTCCAGATAAAACTGATTGATCTAACTCCAAATAGTTTCCCAAGAAGAGGAACGGCTATCGGATGATTTAAAAGAGTCGATAAATCAAAATTATTATCCACCGGCTTTCATTGCCTTCTGCTCAGAATTCTTTTTCTATCCTTCGGTGACTCTTTTCTGTCTTCTTCTAAAGATAATTGATTCGATTTCAATAAATCTAACTAAAAATTCATATTTCTGCTTTTCACGTTCAAGCTCTGCCTTGTGTTCTCTCCGGATGGATTCAATTTCAATTCGATGGTTTTCGTCTTCAATTTTAATTGTTCACGATAGGACTCTCTTTCACGCTCAAAGCTTATGACAGGTCCTGACTACTTAATTTGAGTAGTAGGGACGTTGAATCCGAATTGAAGGAAGAAATCTGAAAATGAACCAAAAAAGTGTAGAAATTTTAGCCTTAAAAGAGGAAAATGACAAAGGGACAAAAAAAGGAAACATATACAGAGGAATTCAAAAGGATGCAGTAAATCATTTGATTTCATCCGGCAAATCAGCAAAAGAAATTGCTTCAATTTAGGAATAATGAAAAGATCTTTTCATTGGAGAAAGAATTGACAATTCAAGAAAGGTGATATAATGAAAGAAAATCGATCCAAAGATATTGAAATCCAACAGCTTCAGTATGAATTGTCCGAAGCAAAAAGATGGAATGTGATATCTAAAAAAAGGCTATGGCCGTTCTCTCAAACTACAGAAATAATAGTATTGGTGATAAATGAAAACCGTAAGGAATATACGGTAGAGAGAATGTAAGGATTTAGGAATACTTCATGCAGTAATATTACAAGAAGCGAAATTAATTCTTTCAAAAGAAAATTTCAAGATAAAAGCAACGAAAGATATTGAATATTTTGAAGAGAATGAAAAAGTTTATGGAGCGAGGAGAATTGTAAAAGAGCTACATCAACAGGAAAATTTTATAGGGAAAAGGAAGTAAAAAGACTCATTTAAGGATGCATTAAATACAGGGTATTCAACCTGCAAGATTTCAAGTCACAACAACTGTAACGAATCAAAATCTCCCAGTCTCTCAAATCTCTGGGATCGAAATTTTTTGCATATGCACCAAATAAAGTTTGGTTTTGATATTACATATATCAAAATAAAAAATGGATTTTATTATTTGTGTGTAATCGTCGATTTATATTCCAGAAAAGTAGTTGGCTGGTCGTTGAAAACCATATGAAAAAGAACTTGTGATTGATATACCTAGAAGTGCCATCAGAAAAAGGAAGCCTGCTTCGGGATTAATTTGTTTATTTAGACAGACACAGGTTCTCAATATCAAAGCAATTGTTCCTGAAAATTTTATTCTGGAATGGTGGTTTGAATCCAGTCCAATGAGCCGCAAAGGAGATTGTTGGGATAATACAGTTGTTAGAATCTTTTTCAAGACAATCAAAACAGAATTGATTTATAGAAATAAATTTGAAAATTATGAAGAATTGAGAAAGATGTTTTCAAATTATATTATTTACAATAGGAAAAGACTTCATTCTTTCATTGGCTATCAAAGCCTCCTTCAAAGTTTGAAGAAAATTTGTGGCAAAATCTCTCCACTAAAACGGGTACACCTCAAGGGGTTCTTGTGGCGTTAAGTTTATTTCAGCATTTACTTCGAAATTGTATTTTTTAATAATTTCGTCGTATCGTTTTTTTCCAGTATATTCTAATTGATTTTTCATACTCAATTTTCGGTCTTTAAAACATCAAAATTTATGACTCATTATGTCTAACGACAAAACGTTGTTAAAGAGACATATATCCGTCAACTAATGCAGATTGGATTGAGCTAGGCGAGTTTGCTCAATGGCTTGGTATTTCTCGAACGGCTCTTTTTACTCTTCTTTTGTTGCTTGACATTGCCGGATGGGACATAATCATCACTGCCAAGTTCTATGACTTTGGAGTTCCACCCAAGGTCAGTTCGATTGCGGTAGGAGTCTATCTCTCAAAGAGAAAAACTATACGATACAATAGGCTGATACGACATAAGATGAGAAAATAAAAGACAAAAAGAATCAAAATAAGGCGAATGAAAGAAAAAATAGAAGAAGAAAAAAATAGAATAGCAGAGCTATGCACAATCAATAAAAATAAAAATTCACTGAAATCAGTAAATTTTTTCCATTAGATCTCCAAGTTGCCTCAAGGTTTCTAAATCTGGATCGTTATTTGAGGAAATTAAAAAAGTATTCCAACCTAATTTTCTTGGCGGAAAATAATCGAGTTCAGGCTTATCCCCCACGTAGATTAAATTTTTCGGACTTACTTGTGCTAATTTCTCCCCCTCTATAAAAATTTTTTCAGAGGGCTTTTCGTAACCGAATTCAGAAGATATTACAATATGAGTAAAATATTTTAAGAGGTTCATATTTTTTAATAGGCTTCTCAGACGAATGTCCCAATTAGAAATAATTCCGAGTTGAATATTTTTTTTATCGCTAAATTCCTTGAGATTAAAAAAAGTTTCGTCAATTGCCCACGAGTTTGGATCGTTGAAGGTATTTACTATATCTAAATATACCTTTTCAGTCAGTTCTGTTTTTTCAAAAAACGATAAAAAATAACCAATGAGTTCTTTCCAAAAACCATCATTACCATATTTATGATTTGTGTATCTACATTGAAAATTTAGAGGAGCTTTTGAATTCATGAATTTCCAGCTATCAAAAAAATATTTTTTTAGCAATTCTTTGTCGTAAGAGGCTTGGATTATGTTGTGAGATTTTAGAATATCGTAATAAATTTTTCCAGGGTTTGTTTTGATATGGATTAGAGTGTCTCCCACGTCTAAATAGATAAACTTTACTTTTTCCATTTTTTAAAAAAATCTAATACCGTTATATCTTTTAGACCTCTTGAATTTGAAAACTCACCATTATTTGTTGATACAAGAATTTTTTCTTCAGATGATAAAATTACAATTGCAGGGATACCGGATTGAATCGGATCTTCAAATTTTTTTGAAAATTCTAAATTCCGATCAAACTTTCCTACATCAACTTTGAGAATAAGGTAATTTGCGTTTAAATAGGAAAGATTTGGTTCACGAGTTAGTATATCATTGAAAACAGAACAATCCATACACCAATTAGCACCAAATTCGATCAGAATATTTTTATTTTCTGATTTGCTTCGATTCAATAAAATTTTATATTCCTTTTCTATGTTAAGATTTTCGTTAAACGGCAATTCTTTTTTTTCATATAATATGATTAGGGTTGAGATTATCAACAATGCTGCAATAAGAGGGATATGTTTTTTTATCATGATACACTATAATTTGACTCCAAAAATTCGATTATAATTTTTCCCATTGGTTGTAGTATTAGAATACAAAAATTTAAAAATTGAAAATTTAGAATAGTCTGTCTCTGTTTCAGTCTGGTACTCCCAAAGAATTCCCCATAGACTTCCTTTGGATTTATAGCCGCGCTCTTTGAGTCGCGTTTCATAATAAATCGAACCAAGAAGAATCGCTTTAGTTTCTTCTTCTTTTCGCTTATTGTAATTTCTATACCAAAAAACACCGAGTCCCCCTAATTGTAAAAGCCTGTCATTATTTTCAAATGAATAATATAACAATGGAGGAACAACTATTAAATTTTCTGTAGATGTTCTATCGTAATAAAGAAATGGAATGAGATTTAATTTAATATGCTCTTCTCTCTCGTTTAAATATCTTAGCCATAAAAAATTAATATCATAGTATCCATCTGTGTCTCTTGACTCGTATCCTGCGAGTAGTCCAAACAACACTTTGAATTTTCTATAATTAGGAGCTGATTCAAAGTGAATTGTGCCAAGAAAGAATTTTAATTTCTGAGTATTTGTATTTCTCCAAGACTGATGGTCTATTAAATATAAAAAATTCTGTCTTGAATATTCTTCTGAAGAGTAAATATAGAATCCAAAAAAAAATAGTCTTAAATCATTTTTTTCGTAGTCTTTTTTCCAGTCCATTAACCAGAATATATTGTAGTGCAAATCTGTATTGGATATACTTCTAAAAAATAATGGAACAATCGGAAAGAAAAATATATTAGAATAATTCGATTTATCTTTATTGAAATACTTTTCTGAATAGTGAAACAATAGATTTGTAATTTGAAAAGTTTCCTTGTAATAATGATGCTTAATTGGTTTAATCAATTCTTTCTCTTCTACTTTTTCGTAGAAGTAGTAGTTAATAGGAAAAATTGAGACTACACATTGAGTTGTGTCAGATGCGAAATCGGAGCTTGAGTTATAGCTATGGTAGTAGGGTAAAATCCATAGTAGATTTTTTTGCCATTTTTCTTTTTCAAAATTTCCATAGCTTTTTTCCTTATAGTAGAAAAAAGAATAATGCTCTTCTCTTTCACTAATTGAGCTACTTGAATAGTCATGAAAGAAAAAAGGAAATATCCATAAAGAGGTGTCTTCTTTTGAATCGCTTTGAATAGATTTTAAATAGTATAAAGGGGTTAGGGTAGTTGTGATTTTTTGTTTCATTGGAAACATTGTATCAACTTTGCTGTGGTAATACAATAATATCCAAAGAGCATTGTATTTGCTATTTTCGTCTTTAGAGTGAATTTGATACATTTCATAATAAAATATCGGAGAAAGAGAAACTGTTTTTGATACATTGGTGTCTTCCGTCTTTTTGGTGTAAAAAATTGGAAAAAGCCACCATCTATTTTCATGAAAATTTATTTCTGTATGTTGAAGGATTGAAATTAGAGGGAGAAAACTTGGGAAGTGGATACTCCATTTTTTAGAATCCTTGTCTTCTACTGAATTGTAATAATGTAGAAGGCTAAGAGATAATTTTTGCGTTGAATTATTGGTAGAAATTCTTTTATACCAATAAAAAGGCAAGATTCTTGAGCCACCTGTATCGTCTGACGTATAAAAATTCGATATGGGCCAAAGAAAAGAATGTTCAGTGATTTTTGTTTTTTCATTGAACTCGCGTATATAACCTATTGCCAAAAAAGATTCCGTAAACGAGTTTCCATTTCTTTGCTTTGCGTATAATGGAATTATCAATGGAGCAATGACTTTATATTCCACTTCATCAGAAACATACCATAGGTTGAATAAAGGAAGAAAAAAAACTTTATTGTCAGATTCTTTGTCCCACGAGAACCATCCTAAGGGTAAAACACGAATATGTCTTTTTGTATCTGCTTTTTCATAAGCTGCAATCCCAAACAAGGCACTCCATCCCCAAAAGTTTTCCGACTTTTCTTTAGAAATAGATTTTTCTTTCTCTATTTTTGGTTGATTTTCATTATCTTTTGGAGAGTTCGCTATTAGGCTAACTGGTAAATATGGAAGTGAGCTATTTCCTTTTTTTTGTTTTGGAAAATATTCAGATTTGAATGATTTTCTTGTAGAAAAACTAAACAAGTTGTAAAATGCAATTATTTCAAAATCAAAATATGTCTTATCGAAGTTTCGACCTACTGAAGCATTTGCGTATAACGTCCCAAATTGTCTTGCTATTGAAAAACCGGCAATATTTAGGTGAAGGCTGTTGTTATCTTCTTTGTAATTTAGATAAAAGGGTAAGAAAATATTTCCTTCAGTTTTAGAATTTTTCCATACATACAATAATGGAAAGATTGTATAAAAGCTTGTCTTATTCCGAAAATTTTCATGCGAATAATACAATAACATCCATATTTTTTCGATTTGTTCCGATTTTTTAAAATAATGAAATGGGCTAACTGAAACTTGAACCTTGTCTTCTTTATTTTCATGCTTATGAAAAAATGGAAAAACCGTAAAAGAAGAATTACCAGTTTTTGAATTTGAATAATTATGATAAAAGAGAACCCACTGAATTTGCAAATCTCTGGAAGATTTTAGATAATAAAAAGGGCCAAAATATGTTTTTTCTTCTGTGTCTTCGGGATTACCCCAAGATGAATAATAAAATGGTAGAAATGCAAAATGAGAGTTTCTTTTGTAATAGATAAAAGGAAAAATATTTAAAGTGAATTCGTCTGTCTTTGAGTCTTTAGACCAATAGAAATTTGCGATCAGATTTGATGATTTTGTTCCAAATTCATGATGGTAAAATATTGGACCAAAAAAAGTTTTTTCAAATTTATTTCCATAAGAAAAATAAAAAAACAGAACACTATGGTAATAGCTTTCATCGTTTGTATTCCAAGTGTTAAAAATAAATAGAGGAGGAATGTGCAAAAAACCATTTTCGGATTTGTCCCAGAAGAAAAATGGTAGAGCGTATAAGCTTCTTAATGTCCCCGCTCTTGTCGTTTTACCAAACAGCCACAAGATATTTGTATGGGTATAGTCTGGTTCTGAATGGTGGTAAAAAATCGGAATGATTGGAAAAAATCTTGTTGAAGACACAAAATCATTTTTACTATTTTCTAAAAAAAAATGAAATGGAGAGAAATTCAATTTAGTATAAGCCACGGTATTTGAATTCAGTTCATACCGAATTTTTTTTGAGAAATAAATTGGAGATAAAAATATTGTGCTTTTGCGATCTGGCTTACTGTCGTCACTACTATTGTAAAAAAAAGGAAATATTCCGATTGATTCAGATGTATTTTGTTTATCATAGTAATAATAGACAAAGGGGAAAAAAAATCTTTCTATTTCGGAATTTTTTTGTTTATAAAAGAAATTGAAAATTCTAAATTTCTTTCGATTGTCTATCTTGCTTTCTAAAAAATTATAAAATGGGAAAAAATATGTTGAACGATATTTTGGATAATTTGTATGTTTGTAAAGCCAAAGTACTTGGTTGGAATAGTGATTTTCCCAGTTTTCTCTTTCCCAAAAATGTGCATTGATGTCGTACTTTGCCTCCTTCTCACTACCGTAGATCTTTTTTGTTCCTTCGTTTAAATCATCCCAATTATCATTGGAAAAAATTGAAGTAGATAGAAGAATTGCAAAGACGAAAAAAGCAGGTGCTTTCAAAAAACTCATTTACGAAAATTGCAAGAATGCTAATTGTGTTAGAATTTTCGAATTGAAGTGAGGCTTTATCGTAACAATATTTTGGAATATAATCATTTCATTTTGTAATTAGTGTATATTTAAAAAAAGAAACCCTGAAATATTCAGGGTCTTGCTGATACTTTATTTACATCAGTATTTTGTTTTTGTACTGGGCATTCTCTGATTTAAAATAATTTGAACTCTTGTTACTTCTCCCTCGTTTACATTTAGCATGGAATTTTCTAATTTCATTTCTTCTGCAAAGGAAGCACGGATTTCATAGTCACCGGGTTTTAAATTGGTAAACCAGAAATTCCCATCTTTATCAGTGAATGTTTTTTGAATCCCGTTTACACTTTTAATTGTAGGCATATAAATCGGTTGCTTGATCACAGGATTATCCAAAGTTTTGTAAAATACATTTCCTTGAATTGCACCGTACCCAGACATAGAAGCAATTACTTCTATCTCATTTTGTTTGTTTGGTTGGATCCCTACAGTGGACTGGATCTCCGGGTATTCGTCGGCTTTGATTACAATCTTTTGAACTCCTGCAGGAATTTTTTTTAGGTGGATGTTGTAAATTTCTCCTGGAGTAGTTATTCCAACTCTTCTCATGGATCCAAAAAATTCAGACTTAACCGTACTTAATTTGTAGTCGTATTCCTTATCGTTTAGATATACTTTTATCCTTCTGTCGCCTTTTCTTGTTCTTTTTGCTTGAATCAGCTCAGCAGGAGGTAGATCAGACAGACCGTAAGTTCTATCTTTGATAATGGTAGTTTTTATTAATAGGTCTGCAAATTTTGCAGGTGGAGAGACAGGCTCTACATTCGTAACAGGTGGACGAATGGGATCCGGTTTTGGAGGATCGCTCACCGGTTCTGGTTTTGGAGTAGGGATAACTTCAGGAATTGGAGGTGTCGGAGGCGGCTCGGGTGTTTTCTTCCCTGCTAATAAAATTCCTGATGCGTCACCCGACACCTGTGGAGTTTGTTCATGATCATTTTCTTTAGCCATTTTTACTACATTGTCTCGAGTTTGAAAAAAGGCTTCTAAGGCTGTAACTACCTTGTCTCCATTCAAGTCGGCAGTCTCTAACGCCTTTCCAAAATGATAAGTAAATATTCCGTGATTGATATCTCCACCCAATTCCATAGAAGTTTGATTATCGTCTGAAGATGCTATGATTCCCTTATTTTGAAAAAAGAAGTCTTCTGAATTTTGTTTCACTACTCCATCATTTCCTGCGGGGATCGGGACTTCTCCTGCACCTCTGGTCTTCTTGCCCTTTTTTGCAATTCCACCCGAGAAGCAACAGTCAAAAACAAAAAGAGTTTTTGGAGATGTTATGGATTTTAAGTATTCATTTAATTCTTCATCGGATAGATGAGGTCTTTCAAAGCAGACTAATACATTTCTCATCCCGTTTTTGGCGTTTGGATCTCTTTGGAAAGTTCCGTGCCCTGCAAAAAACAAGAATACAGTGTCATCTTTTCCGGCTTTATTTCCAAGGCTTTTAATTTCTTTTTCGATATTTTTTTTAGTAATTTGAGAGCCCAGAAGTACTTTTACTTCGTCAAAATTCCCAACTTTTTTAATTTGATTGGTTAGATAATTCGCGTCGGACTCGCACATCAAAAGCTCAGGAATATTGGCTTTGTTCTTTGTGTAATTTGTGCCAAAAATCAATCCATACCTTTTCTGGCTGAAAATTTCTGAAGAAAAAAGTAGAAAAGTCAAAGTTATCGTTATAAACCCAAGTTTTTTCTGCATATAAGACTCCTATTCGCTGTCTTTTTGATAGTTTATAAAATTATCTCAGAATTGTCACGAAATTATTTAGACATTTTAGTAAAAAAAATTTAGAGTTTTCGTGCAAAAATGTGGGATCTCCAATTCGGAGAACAGAAGACGAAACACCCGAGGACTGAAATAGTGGGAGGTTGAATCTTTGCATATAGGTTTATCTTGTAGGATGAGGTTTTGAAATTACGCATTTAGTGCAGATTTTGCACTTTTCGTGTGAAAATGTGGGATCTCCACTCTTTTTAGTAAAGTGCATGTTTTATACCAATTGTTCACCTTTTATGCAAAAATGTGGGAACTCCAATTCAGAGGACTGATGACGGAGGTCTGAGGTTGGAAATAGTGGAGGTAGAATCTTTGCAAATACGTTTTTAAAGGATGAGGTTTTGAGCTTTAGTAGAGTTTTTGAAATTTCGCGTTTGGTGCAGATCTACCTTTTCTGTTTCGTGCGAAAATGTGGAAAGAACTCTGCAAATTAAAAAGATTACACATTTAGTGCAGATTTGGGACTTTTTCTGTAAAAACTAAAAAATTTTTAAAATTGCAAAATTTTATTTTCTATCGTGATATTTTTTACCTTATGCAAGGAGAGTAAGAAAAATTTACTTTAAGAGAAATTTATGAATCCACAAAATATGTAAAACACAATCGAGCTTGCACTGGTTCGGCAAAATACATGGACGAGTTTAATAGAAGAAAACAGGATTTTTCGAGACGAAAATATTTGCACGCACTGTTGAATAGATACAGAAACGTGATTCTTTGGCAAACTTTTGAGAAGATGGAGAGGGTGAAAAAGGCTTACCAAGAAGTCGGACAAAATTTGCAGAAGAAGAATTTTACCCCAAATAACGATGACTGGATTGAGCTTGGCATTCTTGCAGACTGGCTTGGCACCACAAAGACCTCTTTTTACTCTTCTGTTGATGCTTGACCTTGAAAGGAATGGGACATTTTCTCCCCAGCAGATTCTTCGAGAATGTAAAGTTCCACCCGGTAACCCACGATTGCGGGGGATATATTACCTCTCAAGAGAGAAACGACCCGGTTTACAATAGGCTGATAAGGCAAAAGCCGGTGACATAGAAGGAAAAATCACTAATTCAATAGACATCGAAAAAATCAAAGCCTTTTTTAAAAATAAAGTAAAATAATTCTAGGCTAAGAGAATTTTACATTTTAAATAAATTGCGTACATTCAGTATAATGTCCTCGACAAAAATAATGAAAACAATATCATTCTGTTTAAACGAATTTTAAAAAAAATGGATCAAAAAAGAAAATTACTCATGAATAAAACAACATTAGTTTCAAAAAAAATATCTAATAAAACAATTATCTTCATGTATTTGATAATTTTTATTATTATATTTCATATAAATACCTGTAAATCAACTGACGATAGAAATAAATTTTCACTTTCTGATTTTGAAATTGAAGAATTGGAAAAATCTATAATCTACCAGAATGAAAATGGAGATTATTTTTATGAAGACTTTCAAAAACTTATCGAAGTACTACGAACAAAAGGTGTGTCCGATTCAGAAATTGAGAAAGTCATTCAAAAAATTTATTTTTCAAGAAGTATCAAAAGTACAAAAGATTTAAAAAGAAAATCTGAAAGTTCGAAGTCTATAACCAAAAAAAATCCGAATACCGAATCATCTACTAATCCTCTATACAAAGAAAAAGATATTTTTGCATCAAAAGAAAATTCTGTATCTAAAAAAGAAACCCTATTGAATAACCAAAGTTCTGCTATACCAAAAGAATCAAAACATAAATCGGACAATTTAACTAAGAGTGACGAGAAACAAAATTCTGTAATAAAAGATGATTCTAAGTTATCAACTGCACCCGTACAAAAAAATAAAGTATATGATAAACAAGACGCTATCATTCTCGAAAATACTTCAGGGAAAGACATCATCATACAAAATCCTCCGGCAGAAACTTTTCAATTTGAGATTAAGAAGGGAGGTAGAATTGCAAGTTTTCATACAATTAATGGTCCTGAAAAAGATTACCATTTAGTTCAAAACCCGGCACCAAACTCCAGCATCTATTATTTTATATCCGACAGATTAAATCCGACCATAGAAAAAAAATTTAATGAAAAGGAATTGTCTGAAGAAATTTTAGAAAATGAATTTGGAAAAGAAGACTACCTAAAAATGAAAGAATTGATAAAATCTTCTTCTAATATTTCAAACAACACAAAAGGAAAAGGATATCTAGAAATTTTGATATGCAATTCTATCTGGAATAAGGATAAGACCAAAGAAATTTTTATTAATCCCAGATTTTTAAATCTAAAAGATCAAATTATCGGTGACAAGTTGGGTTTTTCCATATTTTATAATTCCAAAGACAATCAAGTAGAAATGATTTTTTCAGCCGAAGGAGACCTTCACCGTGCTATTTCAAAAGATGGAGAAACTTTTGAATATAAAGAAGCATTAAGCACTCTAAATACACAATTTATTGAAAGAGACCCCTCGGTTAGCTCAGACGGCAAGACAATTGTATTTGTGTCCAGTCGATTGTTTAAATCAAGCCTTGCAGGTGGTTCTATTTTAATAGCGTTCAGAAATAATGTATCAGATCCATTTTCTGAACCTATAGAAATTCCCGGTACTGCTGACTCTACAGGTGAAATTTTCCCCTGCTATTATTCTAACAAGCAAGGTGATTTTATATTCTTTAAAAAAGTGGACGGGGTAAAAGGGGAAAGCAAAACTGGCTGGCTATACAGTATTCAACTTCAAAATAAAAAATTATTACCTATTGTTCCATTTTTACCCAACAGTGACATCCCTTTTAAATATATGGTAGTCTTCTACAACGAAAAAAGAGGACATAGAATTATGAGCTCCTTCCCTATAAATAATTACGATATATTTAGAATGCACTTAAGCGAACCAGTTAAAGTAATCGTTTCAGAAGATGGAAAAATTTTAAAGAAATAAGGCTTCCAATGGAAATTCAAAATGTTGAATTATTAGATATTGCAAAATTTGAAAATAAAGTCATAAAAATTAATGGATGGCTACACGGCAAAAGAGGTAGTGGGAAGGTTCAATTTCTTATGTTAAGAAATTCCGGAAGAATCATCCAAGTTGTTGCAGAAAAAACCCACCTTGGCGAGGAAAAATTTACACTCTTAAAAAATCTTGGTCAAGAAACTTCTCTTTCTATTTTTGGCAAACTCATCCGTAGCGAAAAATCTGAACTTGGTTTTGAAATTCAATTAGACGATTTTGAAATTTTCGGACAATCAAAAGACTACCCTATTACACCCAAAGACCACGGTCCTGATTTTTTACACAACCATAGACATCTCTGGCTTCGCTCAAAAAGACAACTTTCCATTTTGAAAATCAGAGATGAATTATCCTTCTCTATAAGAAAATTTTTTCATGAAAATCACTACACTCTGATTGACACACCAATTCTGACCGGGTCGGTTGGAGAAAGTGCAGGAACACTTTTCTCTACAGACTACTTTGATCTTGGAAGTGCTTATCTTGCACAAACAGGTCAACTGTATTTAGAAACCTCTATTTTTGCTCACAACCGGGTTTATTGTTTCGGACCAACATTCCGTGCAGAAAAAAGTAAAACCAGAAGACATCTAACCGAGTTTTGGATGTTAGAAGCTGAAACTGCATTTCTTGATAATGAAAAAAATATTCAATTTCAAGAAAATTTTATAAAAGCAATTATAAAAGAAATAATTCAAAATTCTATAATGGATTTAGAAATTTTAGAAAGAGACCTAGATGCATTATCGAATTTCATATACAAGGATTTTCCAAAAGTTGAATATACCGAAGCGATAGAAATTCTAAAAAGTAAAAATGAATCTATAGAATGGGGAGAAGATATAAATGCAGAAAGAGAAAATATTTTAACTAGCCACTATTCTTCTGCAATATTTATAAAGAACTATCCTAAATCGATCAAAGCATTCTACATGAAAGAAAATCCTGCAAATCCAAAAACTGTTTTATGTGCAGATTTGATTGCCCCTGAAGGAGTGGGAGAAATAATTGGTGGTTCAGAAAGAGAAGAGGACTATAATAAAATTGTAGAAAGGCTAAAATCGGAAGGACTACAAATAGACACATACAACTGGTACTTAGATTTAAGAAAATATGGCTCTGTTCCTCATTCTGGTTTTGGACTCGGGTTAGAAAGGTTAGTGGCTTGGATTTGTGGGTTGCCCCATGTCCGGGAGTGCATTCCTTATCCGAGGCTTATGGGAAGGTTAGACCCGTAACACATCTGCAAAACCTCAAGACAAATTGTTTCAAGGTCAGTAAACTAAAATTATTCTTGTTTTTTTTTTATATTCCTGTTTGCTATAATACTTTTTTACAGTGGAGTTATTCAAAATTAAAGATTTTCTTCTCAAAAAACACTCTAAAAATAAATAAATTCTCCGATAGAAGGAATAGGAGAATTTCTATGACCCCAAACACACTCCAATCTGGAGCAAATCTTGAGAGAGAAAGCTGGGAACTGTTTGAAGTTGGTTCTTATGATGAGGTAATCTCTCTTGCAAAACAAAATCCATCCAATTCACTACTAGTGCACCTTGGAGTTATTGCTCTATTTGAATCAGGCTCTGTAGATGCTAAAAATCTAAGTGGCGTTGCAAAGGGAACATCCGTTTTTTTACCATTAGTCAACGCATACATTGCTTCCAATTTTAAAAATTCAAAATTGGCTAATGAAAAACTATCCGAATATTTTAAATCTTCAAACCCTCCATTGTGCTTTAGCATTGTAAATTTTGGTGTGAAACTTGCCATGAAAGAAAAAGACTTTCACAATGTTTTATTTATAATCTCCCTCTACAAAAAAAGAAAAAAAGAAAATCCATTTTTAGAATTTGAAATTGAATCCTTGTATTATTTAAATAGTTTTCAAGAAGTTATAGAGGTCTTTAAAGAAAATATTCCCAAGCTAAAGGACAACAGAGATGTTCAGATGAGAGTTGGCCTATCTTTGTATTCTTTGAATAAATTTAAAGAAGCTGAAACTATACTCAAAAATATACCGGGTTATACAAGCTTGCCTACTTTTGAGGATAAAAGGAATGAATACAATGAACTCATAAATCAAATTCCTTTATTGGAAAAGAAAAAAGATTTGAACAAGAGAGAGATTTCTGATTTAGGTTTTGCCTATCTTTTTAGTGAAAATTATCAAAAGGCAGAATCTATTTTTATGAAATTATTGGCTCAAATGAGTGTTTCATAAATTCCTTCCAAATATACTGAATTGAATAAGAATTATTGGATATTGATTTTTTTTTCTATCTATCCGATTTATTCTAACGAAACTGCATTCACATACAAAAATTTATTAGACCAAGCAGAAAGAAATATCTCTGAATTGAGGTTTGAAAAGGCACACGAAAAATTATCCATAGCCGGAAAAACTCAAACACCTGATTCAAGATTTTTTTTATTGCACGGAGAAGTGTATCTTGGTTTAAACTACCCTGAAGAGGCTCTTTTTAATTTTGAAAAAAGTCTTAAACTCAATCCGCGTCAACCGGAGATTTTATTAAAATGTTCAAATCTTTCTTCTGCTTTAAAAAAGCCAAGAGAAGAATACAATTTTCTGCAAGGGTATTTGAAATTTTTTCCAAATCACAAGAAAGAGCTTTATAGAGTGCTTGTCTTAGCTTCCAGACTTGGAATTGACAAAACAAGAAAATCTATTTTACTAAAATTAAAAAGTGAAAATCCATTCAAATATGAATTAGAAGCGATACTTTCGCTAATCCATAAATTAATCTTAGAGAAAAAATTCAAAGAGGCTCTAATCGAATTAGATAAATATCTTCCAAACTTTCCAGACAACGAATCATTACACAAACTTCTATTGATAGCTACAAAAGCGACCCACCCGCAAAATATTGAAAAAATTCTTATCGACTCTGCCGCAATCTTCAAATTTGATCCAAAATATACCGTAGAGTATGGCTTGTTTTTATTTGAAAAGAAAAAGCTCTTTGAAGCTCTTACTACATTTAGAAGAGCATTTCTTGTGAGCATACTTACCTCTGGGTTCAAAGCAGATGAAGAGATACTGTTTTTTATCAGGCAAGTGTACTTTGAAATGGACAGACTGCAAGACGTTTCTGCAATACAAGACTTAGTGGAAATTGTAAAAGTACAAGAAAATCAATCTGTGGAAAAGTTAAACTCGTTGATTCGACTTCACAATAACAATCGAGAAATTTTGATTTTTGCTCTTTTTTATTTGTCAGAAAAAGGTTTTAAAAAAGAATACGAGAAAACGAGCGAGCTGTTATTGCTAAGAGACAAAAGAATGCAAGACAAAGAATTTATTGATGTTTTCGGAGCATTTTCTTATGAAAATTTGAGTATCGAAAAGGAGCGCCCACTTGAATAAGAAAGTTTTAAAAATTTATGACATTGTGCATAACGCATCTAATAGCACAGAGATCGAGCTAAAAAAAGTCTTGAAAAGTATTATTAAAAAAAATCCAAATTGGGGGTGGGAGCAGATTTCTTTTCAGGATGTTTACGCTTGTGCTATCAATTCTCTCCCCGTAAATTACCAAAAAAAAGACCAAAGTGTTCAATCTAAACTTAATATCGAAGAAGTTGAAAAAGTAGTTCAAGCTGCAATGCATAGAATATCTTTAAACCCTATCCATCTGCCACAAAAAAAATAGCAGTAATAAAGAAATTTAACAAATGCAAAACAAGCCTACTTCCGATTTAATCAGCTTAATAGATAAAAATTGCCCGGGCTGGATCGAAAGACCAAATCCTGATTGGGATGTTATTAAAATACTTCAAAGCATCATTGATCAAGTACTTCCGGGTATTTTAAAAATACAAATTGAATCCTTAGATGAGGAAAAAATTGTAGGAACAATTCCATTTCATATTTCTTCCGCAAATGTAGTCGGATATATGCATGGTGGATCAATATACTCTTTAGGGGATACTTTAGCTGGAGCATTTCTTTGGACAAAAAGCGACGGCTCCTACATCACTGTCACAAAAAGCTCTACAATTCGATTTATTCGACCGTTCCAGTCTGGAGTCTTGGAATGCACAGTGAAAGAAATTTCTAAAACAGGAAATGAAATTTTACTTAGAGCAGTGTATCTCGATGAAAGAAAGAAAAAAGTTTGCGAATTGGACATGGTGTATGCTCAAATCAACGAAAAAAAACGATAAAAAGTAATCTGTAAAAATCTACTCTGAGTATCTCCACGTAAAATTTTTATTTAAAAAATAATTTCCAAATGTAGCTAAAAATATCCCGAGTAAGTTACTGATATAAGTCGAAAAACTCCCAAACATGTTAGGGAAATACATTTGAATAATTTCCAAAGATAATCTCCAAACGGATAGCTGTATGATCAATCCTATTACGGAGATCAGATTAAATTTTATAAAACCAAAAATATTATCCAATGCTCCAGTTTTTTTAAATTCATTGAATGTCCAGATATTGTTTAAAATATAATTGCTTAACACACTAAGCTCAAAACCAAAAACTACAGCAATGGAAGGCTTAAAATAACTTTGATAAATAATTCCTGTCTCTTTTAAATTCAAAACTTCAGTAGCGAAAAATTGTCCAAATAGATTTACAAAAATCCCAATAACTCCTGTGATCGAGTATTTTACAAATGTCAAAGAAATATATTTCCCGAAACGTATATCGTATAACGCTACAATATAGTTTTGGATAATCGAGGAAGACATTTTTGTTTCCCCGTGAATTCTGGTTCTAAAAACATAGCCGATTTCTTTTGCTCTAATTCCTTTTTTTCTACCCAAAAATTCTAATAGAATTTTAAACCCTCTTGGGTTGATAAGAGGAGCAATTTCCTCAAACAATTCTCTTTTTAAAATAAAAAATCCTGACATCGGATCACCGATTGGGATAGGGAGTAAAATTCTTGCAAGTAAGGTTGCGGCTTTACTCATCATCCTTCTGACAAAGCCCCACTCTCCGTACCCTCCTTCTTCTACCACTCTACTTCCCACAACTAAGTCATTTTCTTTTAAAGCGATAAGCATCTTTGGCAGGATACTTTCGTCGTGCTGCATATCTGCATCTATAACTCCAAGTGCATTTCCTTTCGCCAACTCCATCCCATCAATAACCGCAGAGCTAAGTCCTTTTTTATTCGCCCTTCTGATTACGTGAATTCTTTCATCACGAATAGACAACTCTTTTGCAACTCTCCATGTACCATCGGGAGAGTCATCATCCACTACTATGATTTCAAACTTGATATTATTTTTTTCAAATAGAGATATAAGTTTTGGTATAAGAATAGAAATATTTTTTGACTCATTGAAAGTCGGGATGATTAGACTAAAGTCTGTCATCCGGATACTGGAATATTTTTAGCGTTGCAGTTGAGTGTTCCCTTGATTACAATAGGAGTTCCGCCTGACGCAGTGGACGCAGAACTCAAACAGGTTCTATTGTCTGTAGTGAAACATTTTGTAGAAGTTACAGTGCTTGTGCAATTGATACTATCCGATGTGTAGCATTCTATCGGTGTAGTAGTCGTTCCTACACCTGGAGTATAAGTCCCTTGCAAATTCACATTGATATTTAGAAACTGAACTACTTGAGTTCCTTGATTGGAGTCGTCCACATTCACTCCTTGGTTCAACCATTTTACAAGACCCTGCTTCCCTGTGACTGTATCATTAAACACACCACCTGTAAAAGTAAAGCCTTGCTGTTGGTCAATCGGACCTTGAGTTTGAGTAGTGTCGTATATGAATTTAATTGTAAGGATTTCCTTTGTAGTTTTCATCACAAACTGACTAAGAACAGTAAATCGAGTATTAGTAGTCTTCGTAGAAGTTGTTGTGGTTGTAGTGGTACCTGTAGTTCCGGTTGCGGTGGTTGCAGGAGTTGCAGTTCCACAGTTGGGCGTTAGATCCATGTCAATCATTCCATTACTAAGTAAGTATGTTTTTCCGTTGTCAATCAAAGGAAGTAAATCGACATGAACTTCATTCTCGTTCTTAGTATGACAAAATTGTAAAAAGAAAATCACTCCAATAAGGATAAATTTATTTATATAAAAGATAGCATTTTTACTCATAAATGAAATATTCCTTTTTTCAGAAAATTAGTCAACCTAAAATTTACCGCTTAAAGTAGCATAATACAATCTACCCGGAAGAGGATAACCCACAAAATCTTCGGCTCTCGTATCGGATATATTCTTGATTTCTATACTCAACATTATTTCTTTTTCGGAGTGCTTTTTTTTTCTTCCTCCAAAATAATAAGAAAAAAATACGTTATAAATCCACCTCGAAGGCTGATAATTGACATACTCATTTGTCCTGTCCTTGAAAACAGCGCCTATAAAATGTGATTCTATTCCTATTTCCAAGTAACGATTATAAAATGAAACCTGTCCAAACCAATCGTGCATTGGTCTCAATGGAAGATATTTTCCTTTCAAATAACTGACATCCGATGTATTGATTGCTTTTTGATAAGTATAGTTAGACTCAAATTTTATTTTTTGATAAATATCTGCTTTTACAGAAAATTCAAATCCTTGAATAGACGCAGAATCAATATTTTCAGGTCTAAGAGAAAATTGAGAATTCGGAACAAATAAAATCATATCTTTTATGTTCTTGGAGAAAAGCGACAGAGAAGTTTTTAGTTCAATTTTTTTAGTAGAATAATTTACCACAGGCCCTATATCAGAGTTCTTACTTTTTTCGGGACTTAAAGAAGTATTTCCGAGAATAGAACCTCTTTCTCCAAACAGCTCTAAAAAATTCGGAGCCCTTTTTTCAGAAGAGATATTGCCTTTTATAGAAATTGTTTTATTCAAATCTTGAAGCAAAACCGCAAGAAGTCCAAGTTTATAGTTAGTGTATCGCATAACTGATTTTCCATCGTCTGGGTTAAGCAAATTGAATTCTTTGGTTTCTGGATTATTGTATCTGTCCGTATAATTTTCAGATATTGCAGATGGAATAAAATTTAACTTTTTTGAAAAAAATCGAATTTCATCTTGAAGTTGAAACGTAGAATGATTTCTAAACTTTCTTGTAGATTTATCAACAATCTCATCAAAAGTATTTCTTCTGTCTCTTTGAAAAGTTTCCCTTTCTAAAGAAACGAAGAATCGAATGATCTGGTTGTAATTTAAAAGATAGTATGTCGGAATTATATGCAGCCCATACTGCTGAATATCTGCTTTGGAATTTGGAGTGCCACTTGAAAATTCTGAATTCGGATCAAAGACATGGTCTCTAGTTCCCGTATAAAAAGTTCTTGTTTCCAATTTAATGTTTTCCGAAAGAAACTCCGGTGTTTCTGTTCCGATTGCACTTGTATTTCTAACGTATTCTCTCTCAACTTTTTTTGTTTGCCTGTTTCCAGGGCCGGGAATCCCATTTGTACGATAGGCGAAATCGTTTAATAAAGTAAGTTTCGTTTTTCCTAATTCACCGGCAAGATTTCCGCTAAAATTATACCGATTGAATTGAGCGTTTCTTCTGCGATCATCAAAATCATCGGTCTTATTCAAAACAGGAGTGCCATTGTTATTTCTAAATAAAAAATCCTGATCGCTTTTTTCGTTTTGGACTAATATGGAATATTGAACTTTCTCTGTAAAATCAGAGTGAGATGCGGAAATTTTCCCGGTATTCAAACTTCCTACAGAAATTGTTGCTCTTGAAATTTTTATTTTTACATCCTTCCCTACGATTAGGTTTACACTCCCACCGATTGCAGAGGAAGAAAGCCCCAAGGTGGAGCCACTCTTATATATTTCAATTCTTTCTATACTGTCAAAAGGCAAATCCGATAAATTGATTTCTCCTCCTTGAGAATTATTGATTGGAACTCCGTTAATATAAAACATCACCTGATTGGAATTTGACCCACGTATGGAAAGAGTGGAGTAAGAGCCAAGCCCACCAAATTTCTTTACACGAATACCGGCTTCTTTTTCTAATACATCTGCAAGCGACAAATATTTTCCTCTGAAAGACTCAGCAGAAATTACATTCACAAATGCAGATGGATCTTCCTTTATTGAATTCGTTTTAGAAGTGTTATTATTGTTAGTCGCAATTACTTCAATTTCTTTCACTCGAATTGGTTTAGAAAAATCAGATTGAGAAAATACAGAGCCTGAAATACAAAATATGGCAAAAAATATATATATCAAAAATAACATCTCCAGTCCGCGAGAGATTTATTCGTAAACGAGTGTCTGACTTACTCTGTAGAGTTCACAGTTGCGGGACAGTGAGGGAATGGTATTTTAA
Organism: Leptospiraceae bacterium; assembly: GCA_015075105.1. Classification (NCBI taxonomy): domain Bacteria; kingdom Pseudomonadati; phylum Spirochaetota; class Leptospiria; order Leptospirales; family Leptospiraceae; species Leptospiraceae bacterium. The sequence goes on from JABTUZ010000001.1 coordinate 136,364, forward strand.
GGTACTCCACCCTCTTCCTCGATACAATTCTTCTATATTAATTTTTAGATTAAATTCTTCAAGTATATTCCTTGCGACTTAAAAATAGTTTTTACTGATTTCGGAATTTTATTATTTTGAAAAAGAGAAAACTAATGACAAGCCATTGTATCTTCATTTTACAATCAGAAAAGATTGTATTCAACATTCGATTTGACATCTCTGGTAAAAATACAGAGTCTTCACAGGGACACAATATCCAGTAGCTTTTGTGGCGCATCGTTCACTACATTGTTAATATAGGACTAAAGGAGATCTATCCTTCTTTGAGACTTTGATAATGATAGGAAAAAGAGTAATCATCAAGTTTAAAATAATTACGTTAGGCGAAATCGACTTATGATAATTTGCAAAAATTAGTTAGGATGGATATTGTTATAGAAGTTTTCTGTTTTTTGATAGCCATGTTAAGTGAAGTTTTGGTACGATAACGAAAATCTTTTACCTTTTAATTCTTTTAGGAAAATATTTTACTCCATCAATTTTTTGAAAATCGCTATCCTGAGTCCACAATGTCGCTTTGTACTTATATGCTGTGGCTAGCATAATACTATCAGCTAATGGTAGCTTGAATTTGATTCCTCACTGTGCTGCAAAAATTGAAAGACTCGAATCTAAATCGATAACGGCTCCCTGTTGCATGTGGGCAATTGCCTTTAGAGCACTGTCTTCGTTACGTTCGTTCAATATTTTTTTAAAAACCTCGGCGAGACTAATCGTCGGGACTATTAATTTCGGCCTTCTAACATTCATCTTTTTAATCTGAGAGACAAAGTTGACCCGTAGTAACCCAAGTTACTGTTATGTTATCGGAAGTCCCTACTAATCTAAATCACTGTTTCAGGTTTTCATCCTCTCTAAAAGCATAGGTTTTACTTGATTGCAATTCTTTTTGTAGCATTTTTTTCTTTTCATAAAGTTCATAATGATTTTGTAAATTCATCCAAGATTCAGCCGAATTCCCAAAGAATTTTCCTAATCTAAAAGAAGTATCAACAAAAATTGATCTTTTTCGTATATTTTCTATTTTTCGGTATTCTTTTTTTTTGTTACAAAAATCCTAAATTAGAAAATCCCGGTGAATGATACTGTATCATCCATCGCTACTATCTCTACTTCAATTTTCCTTCTACTCAAACCGGACAATATTGGAGTTCTACTACTAATTTATGACGCTACTGCAAAAACCCCTTTCAGGGCTTTTTGCAACGCTAGAAAATGGTACTTTTATTGGCCTTTTGAACAATTGCTTTTTCAAAAAACGACTTTTTGCATGTACGCCATTTATCAGTGACAACAAATGCTTGGTACGGTAACTTTTCAAATGGTGTAATAAGCCCCATTAATAAAGTTTCAGCTTACAATATTCGTTTCGTGAGCGATTCTTGATTTGGATAGAATTATTTCAGATGATTTGATCAAATTTTTGATAACAGATTTTTTTAATTCTCTTATCAATATACAAAGTATTTATGAAGAAAATCATCCAATGGAGCTTATCGGGATCGAACCGATGACCCTCTGCTTGCAAAGCAGATGCTCTCCCAGCTGAGCTAAAGCCCCATTTTGAATGTAAATCCATATTTTCAAAGTTAATTATTTTGAAAAGTAAATTATTTAAAAATTTCTATTTCAACTTGGAATCACTTGACTTATAACACAAATAAGAATTCATAAAATCCATAGTGTTTGTACTATTGGAGGCTTTATGTTTGGAATCAAATTCATGAAAAACAGACCCACTGATTTTGTTTTACTTTACAAAAAAGGAAAAATAAAAAAACAAGGTGCAGGTTTAAGTTTTTTTTACTACTCTCCTACGTCTATTGTAGTAATTGTACCGGCAGACACAAGGGATGCACCTTTTATTTTCAAAGAAACTACTGTTGACTTTCAAGAAATCAATATCCAGGGGCAGATTTCTTATAATGTCACAGATCCTCTCAGGCTTGCAGCCGTTATGGATTTCACGGTGGACTCTTTCGGACGTTACTTAGGGGACGGGTTAGAAAAACTCCCGACTCGCCTCACAAATATTGTACAAGTTGCAATCCGAGAAAAAATCCAGTCCATGAATTTAAGAAATACCCTAACTTCTTCAACTGACCTCGTAAAGCACGTAAAAGACAAGCTCAAAGTTTCCGAATCCTTATCTTCGTTGGGATTGAGTATTGCCGATTTTTCTATATTAAAAATTTCACCTACCCCGGATATGTCCAGAGCACTCGAAGCCTCTGCAAGAGAAAATTTACTGAAAGAAGCGGATGATGCAATTTATCAAAGAAGAAATTTTGCTGTAGAGCAAGAAAGAAAGATTAAAGAGAATGAGCTTCAAACACAAATCTCCATAGAAGAAAAAAATAGAAAAATTTTGGAAGAAAAATGGAATGCAGAAATTGCAGTACAGGAAAAGCAAAAAGTTGTAGAAGAAGCGAAGATGCTCACTCAAAAATCTGTAGAGCAAAAAAAACACGAGATCGAAGAAGAAAAACTTGTCGCAAAAGTACGATTGGAAGAAAAGAAAAAAGGTTTAGTAAAGCTACAATCAGAAAATACGATTGATTATGCAAAAGCAAGAGCAGAGTCTATGAGGTTGGAGCTGAACTCTCTTAATTCTTTAAAGCCCGAACTTTTAGAAATCCTTGCTGCGAACCAGATGGACTCTTCTCAAATTTTAAGTAGGGCGTTACGCGACATTGCTAAAAATGCAGAAAAGATCGGAAACCTGAACATTAGCCCTGAGCTACTCACTTCACTAATCGGAGAAAAAGAATAATGGGTCTAAATTGTGGTATTGTAGGACTTCCAAACGTAGGCAAGTCAACTATTTTTAATGCACTTACAAAAGCCGGAGCACAGATGGCAAACTACCCTTTTTGTACGATTGAGCCAAACAAGGGAATAGTAGAAGTTCCGGATTCCAGACTTGCGAGGCTTGCAGAAATTTATAAACCTCAAAAAATCATCCCTACAATTATGGAATTTGTAGATATTGCAGGGCTTGTAAAAGGTGCAAGTCAGGGAGAAGGTTTAGGAAATCAATTTCTGTCTCACATCAGAGAAGTAGATGCAATTTGCCATGTAGTCAGAGCCTTTGAAGACGACGATATTACACACGTCCATGGGAAAATTGATCCCACTGAAGATGTCACTGTAGTAAATTACGAATTGATTCTTTCTGATTTGGAGAGTATTGAAAAACAATACCAAAAACTTCAAAAGAATGCAAAATCTCAAAAGGAAGCGGCTGAAGCAGTTTTAGTTGCCGAAAAGGTAATAGATATTTTAAAACAAGGCAAACCGGCAAGGATACTAAACTTAAAACCTGAAGAGAATAAGATTCTAAAAAAAATGAACCTAATCACTTCAAAACCTGTTCTGTACTGTGCGAATGTATCTGAAAAAGATCTAATCTCTAAAAGTTCCGAGCCAATAGACAAGGTGAAAAAATTAGCAGAATTAGAGGGTGCCGGATTTGTAATCTTGTCAGGGAAAATAGAAGAAGAAATTTCGAATCTTGACAGAGAAGAGCAAATCGAATTTTTAAAAGAGTTGGGGGAAACAGAAAGCGGTCTTGACAGGATGATTAAGTCGGCATACAAGATGATGAATTTGATCACATTTCTCACTGCCGGAGAAGTTGAAGTTCGAGCATGGACTACCTTAAAAGGAAGTACCGCACCCGAGGCAGCAGGTGTAATCCATTCCGATTTTGAAAAGGCATTCATTCGTGCCGAAGTGATGAAGTTTGAGGATATAGACAGACTTGGCTCTCCTGTAAAGGTCAAAGAAGAGGGAAAACTGAGATTAGAAGGAAAGGAATATATAGTACAAGACGGAGATGTAGTTTACTTTAGGGTAAATGCGTAAAAATCAAGCCTTTACTTTGAACAGATCGTCAATCTGAACGATTTCTCTTTCAGAAAAAATCTTAATAAACGGGGTAAGGTCTTTGATATTTATAGTCAGATTGTACCCTGCCTCCATTGTATCCGTAAGAGAAGTAGCCCCAACCATAGAAGCCGCTACTTTGATTGGAGCCATGACCAACTTTATCAATGGGAGTTTCGACAAAGAATAGAAAAAGGTGAGTGCATCGGCTACCATTAGAATTTGCTTTTTTCGATCTTCCATCCTACCGGCTTCTATAATTGCCTGATTCAACGTTTCAACAGAAATTGTCCCGTCTTCATTAGTTTGATTATTTCTCATTATCACTTCAGCTGCATCTGTATCCAAAGAGTCTGTAAGTTGGTTTAAAAGGATGAGTTTATGGATATTGTCAGTCATCGCTTTACCGGCAATTGTTTTTAATTTTTCGTATAACTTTTCTAACGCCGAGTCTCTTTCCGCCTTGTTGGGCGGACAATAAAGGTGATTCCGAAAAAAATCAGGAATTGCATCATAACCTTTAATTGCAAGCTGGTCAGCGTAGGTAATTTTCAGCCTATCTATTGTCGCAAGGACCACCTGAGTGCGAATGGTTTCTAAATCATCTGCCATTTCAAAATTCTGTTTTAATAAGCACTTACTTTGAATACATTTTTAAAATGGCAAAAAAAGACAATAAAAAGAAGAAATCTGTAAAAGTATTTCAAAACTTGCTTTCTGTGCCTTTTTTATGCCTTTTTTGACCGAATTATCATTGCCGAAGCCTGAAGGGATTGACCTAAACGATCTATAATTTTTTTTAGCTCTTTTTTATCTTTTGAATTGCCAATCCTCACAAAATACATTTCCCCTTCTTTTTGTATATAGGGTTTTAACCCTTTTTTAGACTGAACTAAGCTATTTTTCAGAGAATACGCCTCTTTTTTATTGCGAAACGCACCTAATTGCACAGTATATGTCTCATTTCTAACAACTTTAGCGGGTCTTGGAGCTAATTTTATGATTTTTTCTTTCGTTCCCTTAATAGATTGTTTTTTAGAAATTTTTGGCTTTTTTGAAAAATCTGAATCAGGAAATGAAGCAGAAAGCTTATTTTTTCCAGAGAGTGGCTCTTCCTTGAAAGAGTGGTTCAATTCTATCACTTCTGTTTTTTTTGCAGCAAGTGAATCACTGTGTTTAAGACCAGAGTTTTCAGGATTTGGACTGAAATCTGACTTTTTTTCCATTCCTGGAAGCTCATATTTTTCTGAAACTACCTCCATTGACTCCGGTTTTTCAGGGTTTTCGGCAATTGCCTTTTTTTTCCCTATACTCATCCCAAGCAAGAAAAATGAAGAAAGCATCACAGCGAGTAGGACTAAAATAATCCCAATTCTTTTATTATCTAAATTAATTACATAAAAAGTTCTTTCTTTCATAGTTATCACCCCTAACTTTCACAAATTGTTGTATAGATTTCGTGTATTTTTTTGGTCAGCTCTTCCATATTCCCGTTGTTCTCTATTATAAAATCGGACTTTTTCAATTTCTCTTTAATGGATAACTGAGATTCGGATCGCCTTCTGTAGTCTCTTTCTGTGAGTTTTTCTTCTCTGTTTTGCACCCTTTTTAGTGCAATCTCATCGTCTGAAAATACCGTAAGAGTAAAATCACAGGATTTGTATGCGTCTGTTTCAAACAAAAGTGGGACCTCCCACACAATTAGGCCTTTTTCTATTGAATCTGCTTTTTTATGAAAATCTCGGCGAACAAGTGGGTGAATTAACCCATTTAGCTTTTCTAAAATAGGCTTATCTTGGAAAACCTTCTCTGCTATTTTTTTACGATCAAAATTTCCCTCTAAGTCGAGAACTTCTTCTCCAAGTATTTCTATAAGCTCTTTTCGGATTGGGGTATTTAGACCGGTATATACCCTTGCAAGCTCGTCCGAGTTGATTCTAAACGCTCCCAATTCTTCAAATATCTTAGATACTGTTGACTTGCCACCACCGATATTTCCGGTAATTCCGAGTATGATTTTTTTTTGATTAGACTTCACCGAAATTAGATATTTTTTTATGTACAAAAAAGTACAAGTATTTTTAATTTATTTTTTTGATTGGTTGCTATTTTCCCTTTTCGCATACTACTTGACCTATTTCACAATTGAAAAAAAATTTCTTAAAGTAGGGGAAAAAGATGAGCGAAAATTCAATCCATATATTCAAGCCAAGACAGGAAATTCAGGAAAAGTTTTCAATTCCTGCAATCAAACAAAATGAATACCTTTGCGATGGGGAATTAAAAACTTGGAACGGGGAAGTATCCAAGGTGTACTCTCCTATCTGCTTCCCTGATAAAGACAATTTTAAAGAAGAGCCTATCGGCTACTATCCTTTATTAAGAGAAAAAGAAATTCTAGAAATCCTAAACAGCTCAGTGAATGCCTACTCTAACGGAAATGGAATTTGGCCTACAATGTCTGTGGAAGAAAGAATCCGATGCACAAAGAATTTTTCTGAAAAAATGAAACTACAAAAAAAAGAAGTAGTAAACCTGCTAATGTGGGAAATAGGGAAAAATTTATCCGACTCCGAAAAAGAATTTGATCGAACTGTAGAATATATAAACGACACAATAGAATCTTTGAAAGAGTTGGACAGGGCTTCTTCTAAATTTGTGCACGAACAAGGAATATTTGCACAAATCCGACGCTCTCCCTTTGGTGTAGTGCTTTGCATGGGACCCTACAATTATCCTTTAAACGAAACCTTTGCAACCCTCATCCCTGCCTTGATCATGGGAAACACTGTGATACTAAAACCTGCAAAATACGGAATCTTACTTCTTCGTCCTCTTTTGGAGGCGTTTAGAGATTCCTTCCCCAAAGGAGTGATCAATACTATTTATGGAGACGGAAAACTAATTGTTCCGCCACTCATGTTATCAGGCAAAATTGACGTACTCGCATTTATTGGATCTGCAACCGTGGCTAACTCTATTGAAAAACTGCACCCAAAGCCAAATCGTTTGAAAACAGTTTTTGGTTTAGGTGCAAAAAACCCCGCCATTATTTTAGAAGATGCGGATATCGATCTTACTGTAAAAGAGTGCGTTAGTGGAACGCTTGCTTTCAATGGTCAAAGATGTACTGCACTAAAAATTTTATTTGTTCATAAAAAGATTGCAGATGAATTTTTAAAAAAATTTGTAGATGCCGTGAATTCTTTAAAATTAGGACTCCCTTGGGATGAAGGTGCGATGATCACTCCGTTACCCGAAATAAACAAGTGCGAATCTATGGATGGCTACGTTAAAGACGCAACGGAAAAAGGTGCAAAAATTTTAAACAAAAATGGTGGAGATTTTCTAAAAACAATTTTTCGTCCGGCAGTGCTTTTTCCCGTGACTGAAGATATGACAATCTACCACAAAGAACAATTCGGTCCTGTTGTGCCAATAGTACCTTTTGACGATATATCTATTCCTATTCGTTATATAGAAGAGTCTAATGTTGGTCAACAAGCGAGCGTATTTGGAAAAGACTACGAAGTTATTTCAAAGCTAATCGACCCGCTTGTGAACCAAGTCAGTAGAGTAAATATAAACAGTCAATGCCAAAGAGGACCGGATAGTTTTCCTTTCACAGGCAGAAAAGACTCGGCAGATGGAACACTTTCCGTAAGCGATGCTTTAAGAGTGTTTTCCATTCGTACCCTCGTTGCTGCAAAAGACAGCGACTTGAATAAAGAAATTTTCAGTAAGATTATAAAGAGTAGAAAATCAAAATTTCTCTCTACCGACTTTATTTTTTAATTAACCTGTAATTTTTCTGGAAAGTGCCCTTCCTATGAATCGGAACTTTTCTCCAAGTGGAAATCTGCTTAAATTGGCTTTGACTACTCCTTTCGTAAATCTTGTTCTTTTGGAGTAGTCAATTTTTACGTCCACAATTACAGGTTGGCCTTTTTTAGAAATCTCAAAAGCCTTTTGAAGTATTTCAGAAATTTCTTCGTTGTTTTTCATTTCTAAGTAGCTGGCTCCTGTACCGATTGCAAAGCCTTCTAAATTCAGTTTTCCGAGAACGCTGCAAGTTTTTCTATTGTAGGGAATTTCCTGTCCTTGAGAAATTTGAGAAAGCTCTCCGTCATAAAATACGAATATAACTACACCAAGATTTAGGGTTGTGGCAGTGAGTAACTCTGCACCTGTCATCAGAAAAGCCCCGTCTCCGACTATACCCACGACATTCTTTTTGGGGTGGGCTAATTTTGCTCCAATACTTGCAGGTACACAATACCCCATAGAGTTGAAGTCTGAAGGAGTTAAAAAAGTTTTTGTTTCATGGATAGGCAAAAGCTCTGCGGTTAGAAAAGTATGGTTGCCGTCATCTACAACAACAATATCATCATCAGAAATATTTTTTCTTAGCTCTTTAAAAAATAGGTATGGATTCACTGTATTTTTCTTAGAGTGTTTTTCCCATTCTTTTCTGTAAGATTCTTTTTCTTTTCTAATAATTTCCTTTATATCAATTTTTTTATGTGTAGGTCTTTCTCCTTTTTTTAATTCAATTAAAACTTTTTGTAAAACTTCAAGTGAGTCTCCCTCGATAGAAACTACAGTCTTATAATTTTTATCAAATATATCTGGATCGATATCTACGTGGATTAAATTTTTTGGAACTTTCATTCCAAAGCTACCTGTGGGGATCTCGGAAAATCTTGCACCTATAGCAAATAACGCATCACAATTCTGAAAAGCTTTTTCACCGGCAGGTACAGAATAGACTCCAAAGCCCATACCTGTGTGGAGAGGGTGATTTGCCGGAAATACACTTAATCCTTGTAAGGTCGTTGCCACAGGGGCGTTTAAAAATTCAGCAATCTCGATGAGGGTATTTTTCGCATTTCTCGCACCCCAACCTACAAAAATCCCAGGGCTTTTGGATTTACGAAGGATTTCAACTGCTTTCAAAATTTTCTTTTCGCTTAATTCTTTTTTCTTTACTATAGGTTGAAATTTAGGTAAGCTCTTTACAGTTCCACCAAATAATTGCAAGTTTACGGGAATTTCCACAAACACCGGGCCAGGAAATCCATCGTTTGCAATTTTAAACGCTTCATAAATTGTAGGAATAACGTCTGAGTGCTTTTCTACAAGAAATGATTTTTTTGTAATTCCGGAAAGTATTTTGTGTTGGTCTATTTGATGGAGTTGAAAAAATTTTCCTGAGTCTCTGCGAATTCCTCCTGAAATAATGAGCATGGGAATCCCGTCTAAATATGCCTCACCTATTCCGCTTAACGCATGTGTCATTCCGGCTGCAGGTACAATGACCAAAGTTCCAATAGAATCGGTGGTTCTACTGATCGCATCAGCCATAAAAGCTCCACCACATTCATGGGTTACAAGTATAGGTGTAATTTTTTTAGACTTATTCAATTCGTCATAAATTTCCGTGTTATGCACTCCCGGAATCCCAAAAGTAAATTTGACTCCTATTTCTTCTAAAGCGTGGACTAAAAGCTCTGCACCTGTTTTTTTCATAGCCATCTCCTGTTTTATTATATCTTTTTCCCTAATATGGAACGAACTGCGGCTCTTGCGCTCACTGCACACCCACCCAAGAATGTGCCTTCCAAGGCACCCTCACCGTGAAGTCCTCCACCACCGAATCCGGCAGTTTCGCCTATCGCATAAAGTCCTTCGATTGGTTTTCCACTATTATTCAAAACCCTGCTCTCTAAATCTGTTTGAATTCCACCTAGACTTTTTCTGGTTAGAATAAATTCTCTAATTGCAATAAGAGGCATCGCATCTTTATCCAAAATTTTTTGAGGGCTGCAAGTCCTAGCCTTGTCTCCACCATAATTTCTAAGTTGAGATAGTCTTCTTAGCTGGTCGTCGTTGTGAAATTTTTCTCCTCTCTCGATCATTGAATCCCAATCTTGAATTTCTTTTTCTACTAAGTTCAATTTTACTAAACTATCACCGTTTAGCTTATTCATTTTTTCGACCAATTCCGAAACTGTACCGGCTACTACAAAATCTTCACAAGCATTGGTTAAATCCTCTACCAATTTTTTATTCCCAAACTTCACTTGTTTTAAAAATGCGAAAATCTTTTTATCTCGAATAGCTTCGTTGTATTCAGATCCTGAAACAGCAAGCTCTTTGACTGCAATTTTCCAATTTAGAATCTGCCATGAATACTTTTTCTTTTGTTTGCAAATTTCTTCTACTAAAAACTTAGTATCGAACCCTGTAACCAAAGGTATGGGACCAATTCTTTTCCCTTCAAAGTTTAGCCAAAGAGCTGACTTAGGGGGAACAAGGCTTAGACCGTGAAGCTCTTTATCCCCAATAGGGTGATGAACACCCGCAGCGTAATTCCACATCTTCTCCAAATGAGTAAGTCTTGCTCCAAGTTTTCCTGACATATCGTGCATGTCGCCTAACGCATATTTGTGAGAGCCGTTTAAAAGAACTTCCGGTGGAGTACCAAGTGACTTATCCCAATTCTTTCTTACTCTTATTAAATCCCCCGCTATCCCACCTGATGCGAGCATAGTTTTTTCTGCACGAACTTCAATTGTTCTTCCACTGCCTTCTTCTCTTGCAATGCAGCCTGCAACTATTTTCTTTTCGGTTAAAATTTGAGTTACTCTATGTTCAAAAATGCAATTCAGATTTGAAACATTTTTATGGTTGTAAAGGTGAGTCACTAAAGAGTCAATTAGTCCTTTCCCTGTCCCCCACACCATGTGAAACCTCGGTACACTATTTCCAGGCTTAAACATTCCTCTCTCAACCCAGTGGACTACTGGAAAAAATCCGACTTTTCTTTTAGTGAAGAATTTATAAATATCTTCTTGAGATTGATTTACATACAACTCTGCCCATTTTTTCGGGAGGTCATAATCTTTGGTATTTCCAAAGTTTGCACAAGAATTCCAATCCGATAAAGCGAGTTCAATACTGTCTTTAATTCCGAGTCTTCTTTGATTCGGAGTATTCACCATGAACACCCCTCCAAAGGAAAGTTTTGCAAGCCCTCCAAAGTTTTCTTTTTTATCCCTGTCTATTAAGATTACTTTTTTTTCGTTGTCTAACAAATCTAAGGCTGCAACTATTCCGGCTAACCCACCACCTACAATCACTACGTCTGCTTGCATTTTTTCTTGAGCCACTATAATCTCCGTTTTGCAAAATATAAAAAAATTCTATTTTAATAACTTCTATGTCAATTAGATTTTATTCAATATGCCCTGAAAATTTTTAATGGTATAGAATTTTCATTGACATTGTATATAGTTTACCAAAAAGATCAGGGAAAACATGGCTCCGATTACAGAAGAAATTACAGAATCTCAAATCAAATACAGTACAGACGATATTTACGGAAATAAAGTAATCCTTTATAACGATGAATTCAACAGCTTCGATCACGTGGAAGATTGCCTTATAAAAATCTGTTTTAAAAATAAAAGAGAAGCAAAAAAAATTGCCATGGAAGCCCACACAAAAGGAAAAGCTATTTGTTATAAGGGAAGTCTCGAAGAGTGCGAAACTGTTGCAGAAAAAATGGGAAAAGAAAAACTCACTGTGTCACTGGAGTAGTTTCATATACGAACTTCCTCATATCCTTCACTACCCAAACCCAAATCCCTACAAATAGAGCGGTTGCAAGCCAACTCCCAAACTTAGAAGAAGGTAAAAGAAAAAAGTCAACAACTCCGTGTTGAAATACTGCCAGAAAAAAACCGTAAGCTATGGTTAAAATTTTTTCTTTCCACGATTTGTTGTTGCTCTTTAACAAAAATAGAGAAAAACAAAGATTGATTAGTAGATGAATATTCGACGAGTGGATTGTTCTACCGATAAAAATTTCAAATCTAAAATTTACGGTTTGTTTACTGATATAAGTATAATTTTCGATTAGAGAAAACCCGAGTGCAACAAACCCTGAAATCAGTACCGAATTTTTATGAAACTCTCTTTTTTTAAAATTATACCCAAATACTAAAATGATTAATAGAATAAATAGAATTTTAAAAGTCTCTTCCATCATCCCGGCTTGGATAAATGCGATATGCGCAGTCTGAGACAATAGGCTCACTTTTTTTACTTTCTTTTCTACTTCGGGCCAGAGAATAGGATGCAAAAATAAAACTACCTGTGTGGATAAAAATCCGAATACAATTGATACTGTGGCTAAAAAAAATTTTCGTAACCATTTTTCAGGGTGCAGCATAAATAAAGCCAAACCCCAAGGAAGTATAGAAATAACCGAATAGACAAAAGGATTTATTTTTTCCCACATACTAAAGCTCTTCCATATAACGTCCGTCGAACATCAAGACCATTTCTTTTTGCAATTGTGTAGGCATTGCTTCAGGATCAATAGCTCCATTCCAAAATAATTCTGTAACCCGAATATCTCCCTTTACGCCTGGAGGGGGCATAACAGGAGCCATACTTTCTATTAGTTCCAAGGTCATTCGATCTTGCTCAGGGTAGTCGGAAGATTCGACGAGCTCTATATCTGTAATATCTCCATCTTGAGTAATTGTATAGGCTACTACAGAGGAGTACGGTTTTGGTGCTCTTCTCCAATAGTCCATAAAATTTTCAGGCCCTCTCATTTTTGCAGAAATATAATTCGAGTAAGTCTTTGGAAGTTTTTTTCCTTTGATTCGTTTTACATAACCTTTGATCTTGCCGTAGTCGGCAGGTTTCTCGTCTGATATTTTTTCTCCTTCTTTTTTGTTTGCAGTGTCTGTGCCGGACACTACCCCACCATTCAAATCTTTTACTTCATCGGGTATATTCGGATCTATAAAATAAAATTCCAATTTTTCCGGTTGGTAATGCGTTTTTGAATTGTCGCCCTGCTTTTTACCGCTACTTCTTTGTAAGGTTACCGGAATTAAAAAAACTAGTGAAACTAAAATCAAATGGAGTAAAATACTCAAGTGAAGATTATTGGAAAACCCGCTCTCTAAACCCCTCTCATTTAAAACTTCTATATCTTGTTTTAAAGAATTCTTTAAAAGATAGCGACTAAAGGCGTACACTGCAACCAAAAAACCTCCTAAAAAAAGTGGGATGTAAAAATTGCCAACGTATTGAAAAATTTCTTTGTCAGGGATACCGGGTTTTAGTCCGAGAGAAGTCATATACCTTAAAGAAAAAATCGGGTCGAGAAAAAAGAAAAAACTTACAGTAAAAAATAATAATGCAAGTAAAAATACAAACATAAGTGGAAAACCTTTCCAATATCGCTGTAAAAAAATTTGCCCCCAACCGGGTAAAACGTATTCTCTAAATTTGGCAAACCTTGCTTTTTTAAAAAAATATTCTCCACTGATTTCTTTTGAAGGAAGGTTGTATCTTTGCTGAACTGTGTAGGAACAAAAGATTTTTCTAAATACTAAAAAGATATTCTTTTCCCCAAGAAATCCAGAAATTGCAAATACCAGTGTAAAGAAATACAGTAAACTATCTCGAATTACTCCTACAGGGTTTCTGGAAATTTGGTAGGGGTCCAACTTACTGATTAAAATTTCTGTAAGTGATACAGAAGCTACGAAAATCAATAAAATATAAAACCAATTCGTCAATCTATGAGATCTTTTATATAAAAATCGCCCCTGTAAGTTCATTTTTCTCATTCTTTTAGAGCTGTGATTTTTTTGTAATATAAGAACCAGAAATCCTATCGAAGAATATAAAAACTTAAAATAGTGAAAACTATTTCCTGTTACGAGTTTGGTTAAAAAAATTTCAATACCTTCGCTGTAGTAAAATAAAATTTCTAACGGATAAGTAACCCCATACACTAAAACTTGAAGAGCCAAAGCCTGAAATGCAGATATTTTGATTTTTCTATTTTTCGGGTACAATATCAAAGCACCCATCGGGAAAAAAACTCCAAGACCCACAAAAGGACTAACCCAACACAATAGGCTCGCTCCAAGCTCTATACCTCTATTTGTCGATCTTGCAATAAATGAACTTTTTTCTTCCATACAACTACTCAATTTGACTATTTTTTATCCCCCGTATTCTTTCACAAAAGAAAAAACTTTATTGTTTTACTATGTTTAAAAATTTGGATTAATGGCAAAAGAAAAAGAAGAATCAGGTTTAAAGCAAATTGTTGCTCTTTCTAAAAGAAGAGGACTCATTTTCCCGGGATCCGAGATCTACGGCGGGCTTTCCAATACTTTTGATTATGGCCCTTATGGAATCGAGATTTTATCCAATTTAAAAAAGCTCTGGTGGGAGTATTTTGTTCATAGAAGAGAGGATATAGTCGGGTTAGATTCTTCCATTTTGCTAAACCCTACAGTGTGGGAAGCCTCCGGGCACTTGAGTAATTTTAGTGACCCTCTTATGGACTGCAAGTCCTGTAAATCTAGAATTCGAGTGGACCACTTCATAGAAGAAAAAAAAGGCGAAGGATTTGCATCCGGGAAAAGTTTAGACGATCTTACAAAAATTATTTCTGAAGAGGGCTATACCTGCCCGACTTGTGGATCAAAGGGAAGTTTTACAGAAGCCAGAAATTTTAACTTGATGTTTAAAACTTCACACGGTGCATCCGAGGGAGAGTCACAAGATATTTATCTTAGACCGGAGACTGCTCAAGGAATATTTCTAAATTTTAAAAATATATACACTACTTGCAGAAAAAAAATTCCGTTCGGTATAGCACAAATCGGTAAATCTTTTAGAAATGAAATCATGGCACGACAGTTTATTTTTAGAACTAGAGAATTCGAACAGATGGAAATGGAATACTTCTGTGAGCCGGGAACTCAAAAAGAATGGTTCGATTTTTGGATAAAATATTGTATGAATTGGCTTACGAATATAGTCGGACTAAAAAAAGAAAATTTAAGACTAAGAGAGCACGAAAAAGAAGAGCTTTCTTTTTATAGCGATTCTACCACAGACATAGAATACAAATTTCCTTTTGGTTGGGGAGAGTTATGGGGAGTCGCATCTCGAACCGATTACGATCTAAAACAACACGAAAAATTTTCTGGTGAAGATTTAAAATACCACGATCAACAAAATAATAAAAAATACATTCCTTATGTAGTAGAGCCTGCGCTCGGACTAAACAGACTCTTACTTGCAGTTTTATCTGACTCTTACGAAGAAGAAAAATTAGAAGATGGAGAAACAAGAACTGTACTAAAACTATCCCCAAAAACTGCCCCTATTAAAATCGCAGTATTTCCACTTATGAAAAAAGATGGCTTAGACTCTAAAGCAAAAGAAATCTTTGAAGACTTAAAGACCCACTGGTACACCGAGTACGACGATAGCGCTGCAATAGGTAAAAGATACAGAAGACAAGACGAGATAGGGACTCCTTATTGTGTAACAATAGACTACGACACACTAAAAGACGAGACTGTTACAATACGAGAAAGAGACTCTATGAGTCAAAATAGGCTATCCATCTCAAAATTAAAAACCTACTTTCTAGAAAAATTATAAAATTTGTATAAAATTTATTGATTTATTTTTATAGGCAATTTTCTGTATATACATTTATAGATGATGAGTCTATAAAAATGTCTTTCTATAAATGGCGTACCTGCAAAAAGTCGTTTTTTGGAATAAATAGTCCTCCCTGAAAAAGTCAAATGTGGCGCTTTTCATATTGAAAATATAGCATTTTGGGTAGAATTATTGCCAAGAATTTCAATTTTTCAAATACAAAATTTGGAAACAAAAAGAAAGCCCGAAGGATCTTTCTTAAATTGAAGCCTGCACCAGCAAGTAACGCATTGATTTTATCTCCCTTCACACCTTTCAGAAAATTTCTGTCCATCCTATGATCAAACTTTATATGTGAAATAATCGGTTCAATTGCATTTCTACGATTCATTCTTTTTTTCTGTGTGATGGTCATTTTTTTTTCTACTTTTGTTTGAAAGATTTACAATTATATCCTCTGGATGATTCTTGATTCCTTTGTATCCCTGATCGACGAAAGCTTCAATCGCTCTTTTTCCGGATAACTTTTCTGCCTGATCAATTGCTCCTTTTAATGTATGTGCGTCATACGGGTTGTCGTGTAACGCTTCAGCTCCAACAATCCAGTTATTTTTACTTGTTGAAACTATGCTCACTTTACAGCCGAATTCATATTTTTTATGTGCCTTCCCCTTTACGATACATTCAACTTCCGGTGCATGAAAACTATAGATTTTGTTCTTGTTGTTTCGTTTTTGTTGGATTAATTTTTCTGCTCTTTGTAATAAAGCTTCAAATCCTAAATCCGGATTGCCTGCTTTACGACGAATATCACGTGTCACTCTACCCAGTAAAATCAATAGTTTTTTCGTTTCTTTTCGAGATCGTTTAGGTTGACTCGCATGTGAATAACGTCCTTGTTTGATTAAGGAAAGCTTGCCTACCCGCTCATAGGACTGCCACAATTTAATACCTCTCTTTTTTGCTTCTCTTACCAGAGTAACTCTTGCTTTATGATACAACCGTGCGTCAGTCGGAAACGCTATTGCTTTTTCTTGAACTGTCGTATCAACATTAATTCTTGTAAATTCATTCTCGGTTATGATGTCTGCCCTTTTTGCCAAAGAAATTGTTTCTTTTAAAAGTTTTTCGACTCCATCTGCTCCGACCCTATTTCTCCATTTGGTTAGAGATGTCGGTTCACAGGGTAATCTATGCTGAAAAAATTCATAACCACAAAAAAATTGCCAGTAAGGATTTTCAATAAACTGTTCTACGACCCTTTCATCCGAAACATTGTATGTAAATTTCAGATAATGAAGGCCGACCACAAGCCGAATTGGTAGTCCGGGTCTTCCTTTATTTTCTACAAAATATTTTCCAAATTCTATTTCAAAAGATTTCCAATCGATAGACAATGAAAGCTTGAATAATGGATGTCGGGGATCGAGAATTTGATCCAGTCGAGATTGAAATAATTGGATCTCGCCGGTATTTTGTGAGGATTTTTGTGATTTCATTATTTGCCAGCTTTTTAAAGTAATTTCTAAAAACATGGCAATTTTAGTACGCTCAATTTTCATGAAAAGCCTTTTATTTCAAGCTCTTTCGCTTTTTTCAGGGAAGACTATTTAAAAAAAAATCCTAGCTCCTCTATTTCAGTCCTCGGATTTCAGTCTTCAGTCCTCCGATTTGGAGTCATGGATACGATAAAAGAGAATGACTTAAAAGAATTTAAAACTAACTTTAAAAAAATTTTTCTTTTTACAGAAGGAATCGGATATGGGGTGTTAGCGGGCATTTTTTTAAGATTTAATTCTCAGGAGGAAAAATATGAAAAAACATTTTACAAAACTAATATTCTTGGTTTTCTTAAACTGTATCGGTATAGATAAACCGATAGTCTTAGAGCCAGAATCATTCAAGATAAACAAATTTAAAATTGATATTCATAAGATATTAGGTCTTAATGAAAGTCAGTCTTTAAAACCCCTTCATTTATTTTTATTTTATATTGGAAGTCAGAGTCAGCTTGTAAACTCTGATCTATATTTTGATGAAGATAAAGCTGTCAGTAGTCCATAAGTTTTGTCTGAAGTCGAAGATAAAGAAGTGACACTTGATACTTTGACATCTGTTGCATTTGGGGATTTTGAGCCAGAAATGAGAAAAGTGCAAACTGTAAATCTAAAAAATATGCAAGAGTATATCCATTCAAAGGAATTTTCTGAAACAGTTAAAATTATTGGAAAGCCTCCAAACTACCAAGAAGGCTGGACGTTAAACCAAATACAATCCTCCTATATAGATGAGATAAAGGCTGATGTTCCAAAAGCAAATGATGAGTTATTGATAATCTATCGAAGAATGCTTAACTTTCAGCTATTTAATATGCTTGATATGTACTATAAAGTGGAATTTGATAGTAAGACAATTGATGAAGCGTTTCTTGGAAACTGTATTGTAGAACTTTGGGAATTACGGAAAAATATTATTGATGAAATAAAAAGGAGAGGTCTATGAAATATTTAAAAATTCTATTAATAATTTTGTTGTCAAACAGTCACTTACATTCTGATCCACTTTCTCCATTATCCGTACTTGATGAGATAAATAATGTTTTATATAATAAGAAGGAAAAGGATTTTAAGAACGAACTTGGAAGAGGTATTCTTTCAGTATTATACTCAAAAGAAGTTGTAAAAGACAGATTTTCCAAGAGATGTGGCTGTTCTCTAAAAGGATCAAACCCCAATGAACCAAACAATATTCAAATTCCAGAATATGACAGTTTTTCAGATAACGGAACAAACATTCCTCTTACAGGAGATTCCAGTTTATTAAAAATCCCCTAATTTTACAACAATATATTATTAGGAGATTCAATAACACAAGCTGGGCACGACACCAGACCAAAAATATACTTGGAATAAGGATTACGCACCTGGGTGGGGAATCGTCAGTGGCGGAGTTGGAATGGCAACATCACAAGACCTTTCGGAATGGTTGGACACCTGTGCTTCACAAAATACCCAATTATGGACACCTGCACCTGAACAGCTCCCGTGTGAAAATAACCCTCTTGGTCGGTTTTCTTGCAATCCTCCTCCAAACGCAGATAAATATTCAGGCTATGTCCAATTCCAAAATAGAAATGTTTTTGTGATGATAGGTGGGAATGATTTTAATGTTGGTTTATATAAAACTCTACTTGAAACATTTCCTGTCTTAGTTCCTTTTCGTCATAACCATGTTGCCAATCAGTTGGATAGAATTATGACTGGTCTTGCCCCCTAAAACTGGAATACAAAAAAAGGGGATAAGGAGACTTGATAATATGATAAGAAGAAATAACTATGGCAAAGAATTTAAGGAAAAATAGTAATGGAAATTTTGTCCGGGCAGAGTTCCGTTTCGCAAATAGCTCAAAGGAAAAGGTAAATCCTCAAACAATCCGAAATTGAGAAATGAGATAGATACAGGAAAGTTTGAACAAAATAATCAAACCGAATTTGCTTTTAAGGAAACGAGTCGCAGATTTGGAAGGTGCACTTGCCAACCTTGCGTTAGATAATCACATTTTAAAAAGCCCAAAAATATCTGCAAGACTGGAAGCAAAAGAGAAATTATCAGGAAGTATCTCGCACCAGAATTTGGAATTGTAAAAAAAGCTAAAAACTTTGGAGATCAGTATCTCTTCCTTTTATTACCAATCGGATGCAAAGATTAAAAGAAAACAGGAGGATAAGCAACTAATAGAAAAGATTGAAGCATATCTGGATTTAATGCCTCAATCAGGTTACAGGTCTGTCACTTATTTTCTGAGAAATGATATGAAAATCAATCATAAGCGAGTTTACAGGATCATGCATGAAAACCTTTTAAAATGCAGTCCGAAGAGGCTTATCATCATGCGACCACGGATTCAAAACATAACCTGAAAAAATATCCAAATCTTCTTAAGGACAAGTCAATTAATCATGCACGAGTAATAGTTGGTGATGTTACTTTTTGATGTTCAGGAAAAATCATTATCTGGCATCACTAATGGATATGGAAAACAGAGAGGTCATCGGACGAGCTGTTTCTGATAAACTTAATAGTGAACTTGTCAGGTCTGCATTTGAGTCGGCTCTCATGAACAGAGGAAGTCTCGAAGGTTACATTCATCATACTGATTCTGATAGAAGATATTGTTCGCATGAATATATAGAACTTCTGAACAATTCCAAAATACAAATTTCAATGTGTCTTGGTAATGCATATGAAAATGCACACGCAGAATCTTTTAATAAAACTATCAAGTATCAAGAGATAAATATCTCCTGTTATGCTGATAAAATTGAAGCAGCCAAAAGTATTTTTCAATTTATTGATCGGTACAATTCAATCAGACCTCATTCAGCTTTAGGAGGACTATCTCCTCTGCAATTTAAAAATAAACAAAAATATATTTTTTTCTTTACAGTTTTAGGGGGGCACTTCAATTGCATCCACTGGAGCAAACTCGCTTACTCAAATGACAAATAGCATGCAACAAATTACAAAAAGCTCCGATGAGATGACAAAAATTGTTGATCTGATAAATGAAATTTCCAATCAAACTAACCTACTTTCATTGAACGCATCGATCGAGGCTGCCAGAGCAGGAGAAGCCGGCAAAGGGTTTGCAGTAGTCGCAAATGAGGTCTCTAAATTAGCAGAACAAACAGCCTCCAGAATCAAGGAAATCGACAAATTTATCAAAGCAAACAATTCAGAAATTCATGGTGGGCAAGAAAAAATACAAGATACAATCCGAATTATTGATAGAATCATTCATGGAGTAAGTGAAGTTAGTAGTGCCATGGTCACTCTTTCAGGCTTTATACAAATGCAGATGGAAATGAATTATGGTGTAAATACAAATATTCACAATATGCAATCTCAATCAAAAAGCATGAAAGTTTCAACCGAAGAGCAAAGAATTGCAATTTCAGAAATCGCTAATTCAATTTTTAATATTAATGAAAAAACTCAAGCAAACGCTGCAAGTGCAGAAGAAGTCGCAGCCACTACTCAAAACATATCTTCACTCTCCCTTAAAATGAAACAATCTGTGGAATTTTTTAGGTTTTGAGTTTTTTTCAGTTTATAGTGTTTGTTTTGCTCTTTTCGTCAGGTTTGTGTCGTTTTAGTCTATTGTAGCGGGTCGTTTTTCTCTTGGAGAGGTAAGCTCCCCCCGCAATCGTGGTTACCGGGGTGGGAACTCCATTCTCGAAGAATCTGCTGGGGAGAATTATGTCCCATTCGGCAAGGTCAAGCACTAACAGAAGAGTAAAAAGAGCGGTCTTTGTGGTACCAAGCCAATCTGCAAGAATGCCAAGCTCAATCCAGTCTTCGTTATTTGGGGTAAAATTCTTCTTCTGCAAATTTTGCCCGACTTCTTGATAGGCCTTTTTTACCCTCTCCATCTTCTCAAAAGTTCCCCAAAGAATCACATTTCTGTATCTGTTCAACAATGCGTGCAAATATTTCCTCCTTGATAAACCTGTCGTTCTTCTATTGAACTCGTCCATATATTTTGCTGGAACAAGCAAACTCGATTGTGTTTCTGTAAATTTTTGTGGGTTCATAAATTTCTCCTTAAAGTAAAATTCTCTGCTCTTCTTTATAAGGTAAAAAAAGTTTGCTTTAGAAAAAAAATTTTATCGTTTTTTTAGAAATTTTTCTTCAGTTTTACATAAAAAGTCCTAAATCTGTATTAAATGCGTAATTTTTTTTAATCCCCGAAAACGATGGAGTTCCCACATTTTTGCGTGAAAGGTGAACAATTGGTATAAAACATGCACTTTACTGAAAAGAGTGGAAATCCCACATTTTAGCACAAAAAGTGTAAAATCTGCTCTAAACGCGAAATTTCAAAAACTCTACTAACGCTCAAAACCTCTATCTAAAAGATAAACCTATTTACAAAAGATTCTACCTCCACTAATTCCGACCTCAGAATAATTCCGTTGATCACGATTGCGAAAGGCTCTTGCCTCTCCAAGAGAAAAACTACACTATATCTCTAAGCTATTACACCTCTTACAAAGTTGCCCTTCTTTTGAGATTTCTCTTGTTCTCCTCCAACACCTTGGGCATTCTGGTTCTTTTGGAAGCACAACCGAAATATTTGCAGTCTCTGACTGGACTAATGAAATCACCTCTACAGTAGACTTTCCAAACTCTACTTGAGAAACCACAAATAGCTTTTCTAATTCTTCTAAACTAAAAGATTTTAGTAAATTTTCATTTTTCAGTAAATCAATAAAAACTTTTCCTTCGAGGGACTTCCCAATTTTTCCTGACTGCCTTGCGACCTCTAAAGCTTTTTGGACTTGCGTTTTTAGGTGAAATATCTCAGAATATTTTTTTTCTAAGTTTTCATCTTTAAATTCAGAAATATTTTTAAATTCATTTAAGAATACAGAATTTTTCTTTCCGTAAGATTCCCACACTTCTTCTGCAGTAAAACTTAAAATTGGTGCAATGAGAATAGTTAGAGTTTCTAAAATAACAGCCAAGGATTGAATATGAGAAATTCTGACACCAGAGTCAATTTTATCGCAATACAAACTATCTCGAATTATTTCAAAGTATTCTCCCGAAAGGTCAACACTGCAAAAATTTAATAGCTTATGATAGACCGAATGAAATTGGTAGTTAGAATAGGATTGTAAAATTTCAGTGGAAAGATTACTTAAAAGAGAAAGAAAATACCTGTCTAATTCGGATAGATTTTCTTTTTTAGGAATACCGTCTAACGTATATTTATTCAAATTTCCTAAGAGGTAGCGAAACGTATTACGAATTTTTCTGTATTGCTCTCCGATTATTTTTACTGCGTCTTTACCGATTTTTACGTCGTCTCTGAAGTCTTGGGAAGAAACCCAAAGCCTTAAAATATCCGCACCATACACATTGATAATGTCCGTAGTAGGGTTCATCACATTTCCGAGTGATTTTGACATTGCGTGTCCCTTTTCATCTAAAACATAGCCATGCGTTAAAACACTTTTATAGGGAGGAAATTTTCTAAGAGCCATAGAAGGCCAAAGGCTCGATTGAAACCATCCCCTGTGCTGGTCAGTCCCTTCGAGGTATAGGTCAGCCGGAGGCTCTTTCGGGTTATCCTCTAATACTGCAAAATTAGACACACCAGAGTCAAACCAAACATCTAAAATATCATTTTCTTTAGTGAAATTTCTCCCTTTGCATTTTTGGCATACAGTATTTGGAGGTAGAAGGTCTTTAGCCACTTTTTCATACCAAATTTCTATTCCATCTTTTTGGACTAACTCGGTAAAAAAAGAAATAGATTCGTTTGTGATATACGTTTCTTCACAATCTTCACACTTAAATGCGGGAATCGGCACTCCCCAATTTCTTTGCCTTGACAAACACCAATCGGGTCTATTTTCTACCATAGATCGAATTCTTGTAATTCCCCAATTAGGGATCCAGTTTACCTTATCAATGGCTGAAAGTGAATTTTTCCTAAGGTCATTTTTATCTATGGAAAAAAACCACTGAGGGGTAGCTCTAAAGATAAGAGGCTTTTTACTTCTCCAACTATGAGGGTAGGAGTGCTCTAATTTTGTTTCAAAAAGTAGAGAATTTTTTTCTTTTAATAGTTCAATAATTTTAGGGTTTGCCTCAAAAATATTTATTCCCTTCATGGGTAAAAATTCATCAGTGTATCTTCCTCTGTCATCAACAGGGCTAAACGGCTCAAGACCGGCTTCGAGTCCTACTTTATAGTCATCGACTCCATGACCCGGGGCAGTGTGAACACAACCTGTACCTGCATCCAAAGTAACATGACGACCAAAAAGAGGAATAGAGATTCTATCTATAAACGGATGAATAAATTTTAATTTTGAAATTTCTTCTGAGGTAATAGGCTGTATTTTTTTTAGAACTACCCCTGTCTTACTTTCTACAGATTCTTTTAAACCGTCTGCAAGTATAAGTTTTCCATGACTATCGGATTGATAAATAGAATACTCGATTTCTTTATTAAAAGAAATTGCTAGGTTTGCGGGTAGAGTCCATGGAGTAGTAGTCCATATTAAGCAAAAAAGATCGGGCTTCCCTTCTGCTTGAAATTTTACATAGATAGATGGAGAGGTTACGTTGTAGTACTCAATTTCAGCCTCTGCGTGTGCAGTTGCTAGATCAACAGACCAGTACACAGGCTTTTTCCCTTTGAAAATATATCCTTCTTTAAATAGCTTCCCAAAAGTATCTACGATTTTTGATTCGTAGTCTCTACTCATTGTGAGATATTTTCTTTCTTTATCCCAGACACAAAGAAATCGACTTAGGTCGTCTCCTTGTTTTTGAACAAATTCGGTTGCGTATTCCCTGCAT
The DNA here is from genome assembly GCA_015075105.1 of Leptospiraceae bacterium. NCBI lineage: Bacteria > Pseudomonadati > Spirochaetota > Leptospiria > Leptospirales > Leptospiraceae > Leptospiraceae bacterium. The sequence goes on from JABTUZ010000001.1 coordinate 160,169, forward strand.
TTTTTTCTAAGCTCAGAGGGGGAGGTGGAAGATGCATTTTTTCCTAAGTTTTTCAATACCTGCACTTCTATAGGAAGTCCGTGACAATCCCACCCAGGAATCATATCAGTATAAAATCCAGATAAGTGTTTTGATTTTATGATTATGTCTTTCAGGATTTTATTCAGTGCGTGGCCAACGTGAAAATTTCCATTTGCATAAGGGGGACCATCGTGGAGTACAAATTTTTTTGCCCCCACTCTGGATTCTTTCATTTTACCAAAAGTGTTTTCCTTGACCCATTTTTCAATTAGAAGTGGCTCCCTCTTTGCGAGGTCTGCCTTCATAAGAAAATCTGTATTCGGTAGAATTACGGTAGATGAATAAGGATTTTCTTTTTTCTCTTTTTCTTTACTCATGCTTTATTATTTAATCGCTTTTGTGAAAATCATTTTTCCGGCAGCAGTTTGAATTATTGAGGTGACGTTTACTTTTACGTCTTTGCCTACAAGGTGTCCCCCATTTTCGATCACTACCATTGTGCCGTCTTCTAAATAACCGATTCCTTGGTTTTCGTCTTTGCCTTCTTTGATTACTTGGATCTGAATTTCTTCACCCGGTAAAACTACAGGTTTCAAAGCATTTGCCAAATTGTTTAAGTTAAGTACTTTTACCCCTTGAAGTTCTGCGACTTTATTTAGATTAAAATCGTTTGTAACCAATTTTGCACCTGTATCTCTTGCGAGTTTAATTAACTTAGCATCCACTTCTCTTGTGTCTGTATAGTCAGTATAGGTGATCTTAACTTCAATAGAGCCTTTTCTTTGTAGTTTATTTAACATGTCGAGTCCTCTTCTACCCCGAGCGCGTTTGATCGGGTCTGAAGAATCACTGATTAGTTGAATCTCTCTTAAAACAAAGTTGGGAAGAATAAGTGGCCCGTCAATGAAGTGGGTGTCTGCAATATCTAAAATCCTTCCGTCGATTACAACAGAGGTATCTAAAATCTTATCTCGAATTTCAGCACCTTTTTCTCTTGAGCCGAGGGAAAAAGCTCCTATTCCTCCACCTCCAAAAACAGACAAGCCTGGGTCTTTGGCAAACTCTACCCCTGCACGGATTCCGATTAAGCCAAAAAGAAAGCTGAGAAATATATGAATTCCGTTGAAATGCAAATCCTTAAAAATTGCGCTTAAAAAATACGCTAAAGACAAACCGATCACTGCCCCGATTCCTGAACAAAAAAGGAAATCTCCCTTCAACTTAGGGAACAACTTTCCTTCTCCATAAAAAATAATTAGAGATGTTATAAAAGTCAAAGCAGGATAAATATAAATAGATAAATCTCTAATGTACCCAAAATAGAGTACTAGTAAAGAAACACCTGTTAAAAATAATGATAGTAATATTCTGTATAAATGAATCATACCCAAATCCTATAAATAAATTTGAGTTTGCGGGAAGATTTCTATTCCGTAGGATTTGTTGCTACAGTGGAAGCTAAAATATCTGATACAATATTTCCTGCTTCTTCTTGCGGCACTCCCTTGCTTAAGGCAATTTCTGTTTTTACGAGTGTATAGGCGTTTTCGTACAATTTTCTTTCCATTATGGAAAGCTCTTTCCCGTTTGCTCTTTTAAACAGATTTCTGCAAACATCTGCTACTTCATAAATTGATCCAGACTTTATTTTATTCATATTGTTCTGGTAACGAATTTTCCAGTCTTCTTCGGTGTCAATTTCATCATTCATCAATAAGTTCAAAACTTTTTTAATATCCTTTTTATTGATGATTCCTCGAATTCCTACCTGTTTCGCACTTTCTACAGGTATCATAACCTTCATTTTTGTATTTTGAATTTCGAGGCAATAGCAATCTCTTTTTTTACCGAGAATGGTTTGTTTACTTACCTCGGTGATTGCTCCCACGCCGTGCATGGGATATACGACATAATCCCCGACCTTAAATTCTTTCTTTGCAGAAACCTTTACGCTTTTGTTTGCCAATTTACGTATAATATCTTCCGTTAAACTCTAATTTACTATGATAGTGGGGAATTGAACAAGTCAAGCATATTTTATCAATATTCTAAAGTTTTTATGGTAGAACGCTGAAAAATTCCATTAGAATAGGTTTTTAATCGAATCTGAATCTCTTTTGCCTCATTTTCTGAGTAGAAATACCCTAAATACAGTCTCCCTGAGGTAGTTCTAAACAACCTTCCCTGAAATTCAGGCAGTTCTTTGATTAGTCTTTTCCCTATTGAAATAGATTTTTCGGGAGAGAAATTCCCCAATTGGATCATAAAATTAGTCTGACCTATTTTAGGTGGGTGTTTTAAGTTTCTAAATTGAGAAATCTCTTTATGATTTTCAGTTTTCGTAGTTTTTACTATAGGTTCAGGCTTTTTATTTATTTTTTCTTCTTGAATGCTATTATTGTCCGGCTCTTTGGATGATATATTTTTAAAAGAGTGGGTTTCTTTTGTTTCGTTATAAGCAAAGTTGGATTCTTTTTGGTCAATCTTCAATCCGATCACAAGCCCTGAGGTAAATATAAGAATGGCACCTACCATAATAAACAAAAAGGAAGAATTTTTTGCGGGTCTTGTTATATGTTGTCCTGAAAATAGGGCAAGGTGTTGAGGATTGACCTGTTTTGGACTAGGGATATCCCTGGTTTTTAGCCTTCTGGAATAATCTATATTTTGCACTTGTGTAACCGTTTCTACTACTATCGGAAAATTCTTAAAATTTCAAAAGAATTTTCTTTTATTAGAGATAAAAACAATTACTCTGTGATGGGGATTCCGAGTTTTATCTTTAGTTCTCGATTTTCTTTTACTAAATCTCTGATTTCCTGATCTGTATAAGCAAAAATTTTATCTTGAGCCTTGATAATTTTTTCCATGTTCATTTCTTCTATTCTGGAGTAGGAAAGAATATTCTCGGCTGCTTCCTTCCCTTGGATTGCATTTCTTAGCTCCAGTTCTCTCAGTTCGTCTAACTTTTCAGTTGCCTTAATTCTATCGTGCAATTCTAATAGTTCGGCATTTTTCATATCGTTTACTTTTTCTATCGCATCTTGTAAAAGATCTTGAGATTTTTTGACCTTAGATTCGTAATCGAGTATTGATTGAAGCGCCTTGTTTGTGTCGTCTGCAACTTTCATTTCTTCGCGAGCCAATTCAAAAACCCCTTCAAAAAAGCCAACATTGCTAAGGCAGCTGCTTCCGATTTCCATTGCAGCGTTTTTGTAAAACTCTGTCTGAATTGTCCGATCTAAAAGTAGCCTAAGCGAGTTTTTTTGTACCGGATTTTCTATGACTTCTATTTTCCCTTTTTTTTCTAACTCGTCTGATATTTTTTCAAAGTCCGGAGAGGAGATTAGTGTAAGAGAAATATCTGGATGAAGTTCAAACTTGGATAAAAAATCATTTTTGATTTTGTCCCATTCGGGCTTACTCAATTCTAAAAATAAAATATTAATATCTTTAGGAGATGTCTGAATAGTCTGGATATTGGTAAGAGGAATAGTGTTTATTTCAATTGCTATTTTTGGATGCTTCCAAAGCTCAAGTGGAAAATTAGTTCTGGTGGAGATATACCATATAATTGAAGTTTTCAATTTGTCACCTCATTTGTGAAATAAAAAAACTAAATACCGATTTAGATTGTATAGCACAATTGCTTAACATTTTCGAATATTTTAATAAGTTTGTCAAAGTTCGTTTTTTTTGATTTTTTTTTCAATTCTGAACTTTGTCCAGCACTATTTTTAAATAAAATACTAAAGTGTCCCCCAACTTAGTATTTAGACCTCACCATTTAGAGAGCCTGTTAGAGTATAAAATAATGAGGAGTGGCAAAAAATTTTCAAAATCTGTTTTAAGACGCATTCTAAATGAATTTTCCAAAAAAAATCTTTTTTTCAGAAACACTCCTAAAAATTCAGGGAAATTACTGCATTCCGACAGAAAAAGCAAGTGAGAGATTTTTATAGAATTGGTACAAAACTTTGGCTTAAAAATTAGAAACTCTTTTTTATGCGGATGTAACTTTCTGTACTTTCCTGGTTTTGCATAAATATGGGTTTCATTCCAAATTCGATTGTTTCTTCGTCTATGCCGAGCGCATAAAAAACAACGCTTAGTACGAGCATAATCCCCACGCCTGCGGGTGCTATTCCTTTTAGCCTGTGCCCTTTTCTGTTGGAGCCGATTTGATCCCAATTTTTTATTTCTGATCGAATCTTTTGTATTTGAATTTCTTGGTAGGTATATGTAGCTAAAAATTCGTTTTGGGTAAGTGTGCCTTGTAGTCTTAGAATCGAAGTTATATTAGCGAATGCGTATTGACTGCGAAGCTCGTCCGTAAGTTGAGAAGATCTTAAATCTGCATAGATAAAACCTGCATAAAAAAATAGTGTAGAGAATAGAGAAAAAATAGAAAAGTCATAATAGGTGTAATCCAAAAAAACGTTGGCTCTGTTTTTGTAATAGATTTCAGAGTCACCTGTTTTTAGTTTTACGTCTAATTTGAATTCCTTTGAATCTACTATGTCCACTCCTTTAAAAAAATCAATATAGGTTTCTTTGGAAACTCTTACTTGATTTGAGCCAACTGGAACAGAAATATTTTTTAAAGGAGTTTGTCCGAGAAGAGTCATCCCTAAATAAACGTCTGCTCCAGGTGGATCGCTTACGACCGAGATTTTTCCTTTGGCTTCAATTTTTTTTAACTCAAATCGGAATGTATTTTGAGAATTTGTGGAAATTTGAATTTCTTTGGTTTGTGGCAAAAACCCATCCTTAAATAGAAACAGCTCGTGTTTTCCTGAAACAACTTCTTTTTTATCAATTGGAGTTTTTCCGAGGTAGGCACCATCTAAAAAGATAAGCGTATTTTTTTCATCTCCTGTCGAGACTTCTATTGAAGCCATTTCTTTTTTATTGAGGCTTCGTTTTAATACAATTATTGTTTTTTCCAATTCCTGAAAAGCTCTTTTTATACTTGTAGATTCGCTAAAAGAATTTACTTTTCCGTCTCTAAGGTTTGTTAATTCGATTTTTACAAAAAGGGAATCTTCACTTTTCACATTGTATTCACCTGTAATAACATAATAGCATTGATTTTTTCTTCCTAAGTAAATTGCATTTTCTAAAAAAGCAGTTTCTTTCTCTGCGATAATTTCTGGAGAAAAATCAATGTACCTTGGATCTTTAGAAGGTAAAAGTTTTAGCTTCCCTTCGTTTAACATTTTCAGATTTATGCTATCCGGAGTAAATTTATTTATTAAGAGTTTTTCGTTTTCAGTTTCTTTTTTCTTTCCGTAAGGGTGGTTGATTACTATCGGTAAAACATCTTCGTCGTAAATAAACTTCATAGAGTTTAAGCCCGTGAATAAAATGGATGGAATTCCCTTAGAAAGATAGTCTAACTTTTTTTGGTTTTCCGGTTTTCGGAATGGGAATAGACAGAGTTTTCTTTTTTTCTCAAATTCTATTTTTTCGGGTAAATACTGATTTTTGAAATCAAAGTACTCATCAATAGAAAATAGAGAAGTCGCGTTGGTTATAAAACAAAAAAGTAATATACTTGCAGTAATAGTTTTCATTTTTTTGGACTGAGGAAAAAGATGAGAGAAGATATTCCGATGATTGGAATGATTAGAGAGAGAGGAGACTTAGAAAAAAAATCTTTTGAAAAAGAAATTTGCTCTCCAAAACCAGGTCCAAAAATCTCGGATGCAGTGTCGATTCCCAAATAACTGAATAGGGACAAGGTCATGATCACCGAAGGGATCCCTGTAAGAAAAAGATTTTTTTGTATTGAATAAATTTCAGGGAAGATATGATTTTTGAAAATATAGAATGGGCTGTTTCCAAACAACACGGATGCGATACAAAAACCCGAATCTTTTACTTCTCTCACTTTTGCTTGGAGAGATTCATAGACCACTGCCCAATCAGAAACTACGATGGATAATAGCACTACAAGAATTCCTCCTCCAAAGAAATACGCAAACATGAGGGCTGTAAAAAGAGATGGAATTGATAAAAAAATAGACACCAAAGGCTCAAACCAAAAAGAAAAAATTTTCCCAAATGAATATTCTAAAAATACAAAAATTGAAGCAACCAAAATAGTAGATAACCTCAAAGGAATAGAAAATAGTATTGTGCCAACTGCCCCAAAACCAAAAAGTGCACACAAGTCTCTGCCGAGTCTGTCTGTTCCCAATGGATGAGAAATCGTTTGAAAAGGAGGGATAAAGGAACTTTCTAAATTGACCTGTGTCGGTCTTTTAAAAAATACAATACAAAAAAGAACAATTCCGAAAAAAGCAATGCGAAAAAAATTATCTTTAGGATTCATTCCAAACCCTTCCCTGAGAGGATGGACTGAAGGTTGCGAGCAATTCTACCGAATAGATAAAATACAATTCCGGTATAAACAAAAAGTGCCTGTAGCAAATTTTCATCAAGAGATTTGATCGCGATATACATTGATTTTCCGATTCCCGGGAAAAAAAATATTTCTTCTACGATTATTGCACCCGATAGGATAGAGCCAAAATCCATTAGAATAAATATAAGTATGACCGGAAATATTTTAATAAGTACGTGTTTAAAAACTATTCGATTTATTGTAAATCCTCTTGCTTTTAAAAAAATTATGTAATAGGAATTCATTTCTGTTTTTGCCTCATCGTAGGTGAGTAGCAATTGCCTTGCAAATACGCGAGATCCTAAAGCGATTCCCGGCATGACTAAATATAGAATATTTCCCTTCTCATATCCTCCTGGAGGCAAAATTTCTAAATAATAAAAAAATATCAATAGAAGAAGAACGCTAACCACAAAAATCGGAGTAGATAAAATAATTTTTGCTGTTTGAGTAAAAATTTCAAATAAGAGTTTGTTATCTCGGATAATTAAAAATAGAGAGAGTCCGATTCCTGATAGACTTCCGAGTAGAATCGAAAATATAGATAAGTGGATGGTAGGGATTAGTCTATTGGAGATATGGTCTATTACCTTTTCGCCTGTATCTGTTTTACCAAAATCTAAAAGGAAGATAGATTTTTGAAATTGAAAAATTTTTGTGATAAGATTTTCTGAAGGAGTGAGTTTTGTTTCTTGAAGTCCTGAGTCTGCGAAAAGAAATTCCTTGGATTCCATTCTAGATTTGCTTAGTATAACTGAAATACTTGAAAGTAGTAATAAAAAAAAAATAAATTTGTAAAACTCACTGAAAATTAATTTACTCAAGATTTTAATTTTCAAATTGTATTCCTTTGTTTAAATTTTTAGAGCAGAGTAAATTTCTTCAAAAGAATGCGCATCAATTATTTGCTTTCTTTTTTCTTCGGAGTTTAATGTTTTTGCGATTAACGCAAGGGTTTTGATATGCTCTTGAAATTGTTCTCTCGGCACTATAAGCATTACAAATATATGAACTGGTAAATTGTCTATGGCTTCAAAATCTAAACCAGATTTTGAAATACCTATTACACATTTTAAGGAATCTACAGAGCTAACCGAGCAGTGGGGAATTGCAACCCCGCTTCCGATTCCAGTTGACATTGATTTTTCTCTATTTAGGAGAGCGTTTAGAATTTCTTCGCTTGAGGATTCTGAGAGTATATGATTTTTTACTGCGTGGGTTACTAGGATTTTCAGGATTTCTTCTTTAGAAGAGCTTTTCAAATCATAGATTATATTTTTAGGTCCTAATAATTCTAAAAGATAATTCATTTCTATTCAGTTTTTCTTAATTTTATAGTTTGAGAATTTCTTTTCTCATGGTAAAAACAAAGAATGGAACGAACACTAAAAAATACAATCATTAAAAGAATCGGAGGATAATTATTGGGGTTTATTGCTGTGGCAAAAATGAGAGTTATTGCGGCAGAAACGACAGATTCTACTTGCAAGGCTCTGAAGTTTCTGCCTATAGAAATGTATAAAAAATACCAGATTGCAGTATATAGAAAAATTTGATTTCTAAAAATAAAAATATCTTCAAAATAATACAATAAAAAAGAAAAGAAGATTAGAATAAAAACAATCAGATCGTTGAAAAAATTTTTTCTTAGTATGGCAAAAATTCCTAAGAGAGTAAATAGAATGTACCCATAGTTCTCTACAATTGAAAAAAGATTGAAGATTGAATTTGCTAAAAAGTATTTTGGAAGAAAAAACATCCCAAGTGTATTTTCGTTTTCTAATTGAGGAGTTATCGGAAACTCTATTTGGGTGAAAGGTATATTTAAAATATCTACTTGTATCATAATAAAAAAAATAGATACATGGAGCACGGATAAAAACAACCCAAAGGGAAAATCGAGATAACGAAAAGATTTTTTGGGGAATAAAAGTAAAACTCCAATTGGAATCGAAATAAAGTAAACTACTGTAGGTTGAAGAAATACTATAGGGGTAATGAAAAAAAATAGAATCACTTGATAAAAAAATTGTGTGATATAAACGTACTCTTTTTTGCGAATTTTCAAGAAATACACAACTACAAACGTAAAAAGAATTCCCAAAAAGGATAAGAATAGATTGAGATTAGAAAAAATAGAAAAGACTGTGAAGGCAGATATTAGAATGAAAAGAAAGAGGTCTGTGAAAAATTCAATCGACTTAGTGAAATATCCCGTATAGGTAGGGCGAATTTTATGAGCCGACATGTCTTAACCTTTTTTTATCGGATATTCTTTTTCTAAAATTGATTCCGCTTGGACAATATACCGTACATAGTCCACATTCAATACAAAGTTCACTTTGAAAACTTTTGTCGTTCTCGTCTAAGATATTTCTGGGCTTTAGATTGACCGGACAAAATAGAGAGCAGTCTTTGCAGTCGATGCAGGGAAGTTCTTTTTTTTGAACAGGATTTTTTGCGACAAGATTTAAGTGTGTATCAGAATATATATCAAGAAAAAAATTGTCGGTGCTCGGAAAAAAAACAGGTAGAGTGTAAATTGAATTTGTAGAAAAGTATCGAAAACGATTCTGAAAATTTTTTGTAATAAAGTTGATATTTTGTCCGTTCTTTAAGAAGATCGGTTTTTTTTGAGTTTTAAATTTACCGTTTTTATGTAAAAAATTTACAGAAAACATTCTCTCAATAAAAGGAATTTCTCGATACAAACTTCGGAATAGATAGTATAGAGTTTCTGCGCCCAAAAAAAGTACATCGTGCAATGGGAATTTTTCAGAATTTGGCAAGCCGATATATTTGCATAAGAAATACATCGGGTCTCCAGAAGGGTAGTGAGATTTCTTTTGTTTCCTTGATAGAAAATCGAGCACTTTGGATTTCGGAAAGACTTCTTTTATATTTTTTTTAAACAACTCCAACTCAACAGAAAACTCAGAATGGATTTTTTCTTGGAAATCTATAAATTCATTTTTTGAAAATGGAGAAAAAATAATCTTGGAATTTTCTTTGTCGGAGAATTTATTTAAGCAGGTAATTAAAGTTTCATCGGTAAAGTCGAAACTTGTATTTCCATATTTCAGAATTTTTTCTTTTAGTGTTTTTAGTTGAAAGGCATCTTTTGAATATTTTTCTTTTGGCTCAAAGGTTCCATTCAAGGTCAATACAAGAGTGTCTTTTTTGTTTTCCGAAAAGTGTGCATACCCGGATATGGGGGATAAAATATTTAGATAGTCAGAAAAAAAAAGCGTTTCTCCGATTTGGACAGAGCGAGGAAAATTTCCGTAAGTTTGTAGAAAAGAAAAATCCGGAGGTTTCTGTATTTGAAATTCACCGGATATTATATTTTCACCGATAAAGTCGGAGCTTTTTTTTATAAAAAAAGTTTGAAGGGCGATCAATACCTATCCCAAAAGAATTATGAAATAGATTTCATCATATAGATTTCATCTTTTATCGGTAGTTCTTTTTTTAGATTTTTAATAAATGGAAGAATTTCTCCCATTTCCTCATAAAACTCACAATCGGCTTGCATTCTTCTTGCTACAGTAAAATATTTATAGAGTTTTTCTTCACCGGATCTTTTGGACCACTTTTTCTTTGTGCATTTTACTCTAAGAATGTACTTATCCTGTTCAGGCTCTACATGTCTAACAACGACACAATGCAAACAATTGGCACAATAGACTTTTTCACTCATTTTTCATTCTCCAAAAGATAAATATTGTCAGTACATGAAAACTTGACTATAAGTCAAGTGAATTCATATTTTTGCCGTAACCGGGTCTATTTCTGTATCTTTTTCGGTAGAAGTTTTCATGCTCCAAAGAGCTTCTTTTAAAGAATTGATCGCTACAAAGAAAAACCCAAAAGCATACATAATCAGAAATCCTACAATATAGGGCTTTCCAACTTTAAAAGATAGATAAACACAAAGTGTGCAATACAATCCCATAAAAAATTCTAAGACTACGTGAAAGTCCAATGGAATCGAATACTTATTTTTTTCTTTTAGGTTGTCCTTAGAGGTTTCAATATTTAGCTTTGGAGTACGCTTGAATGAAGATTTGATTCCAAGAATTGCTTCGAGCCAAGCTCTTGTATTTACGATAGCAATTCCTGTGCCGATCATGATCATAATAGGCAAGAACATGAGTCTTTTCTTCCAATCTTTTCTAAGCTCTCTTTGGGAGTAAGCATAAAACACCAAGGGTCCGATTGAGCCTATAGAAAGAAGTGCTGCGGTTGCAAACATTACCGCTATCGGAATGTCTTTGAATGTGTATCCAGACCAATACTCCATTAAAAGAAGTGGGGCAGTAAAAAGTATGTTTACCATCATTAGAGGGTGAACAGAGTAATTAATCAGATGAATAATCGCCTCTCCTTTGATTTTCCAGTTGAACTTAGATTTCAAAATAGTAGGTAGAAGTTTTACCGCAGTTTGGATACTTCCCTTGCACCATCTGAATTGTTGAGACTTGTAGGCACTGATTAAGGCAGGTATCTCTGCTTTACAAACTATATCTTTGAAGTATCTGAATTTCCAGTTTTTTAACTCTGCTCTGTAAGAAAGATCAAAGTCTTCTGTTAGAGTATCGTGCTCCCATCCACCTGCATCTTCTATACATTCTCTTCTCCATATTCCAGCTGTGCCGTTAAAATTCATCCAGAGATTGTTTGCATTTCTTGCGACTTGCTCGATCATAAAATGACCGTCTATTCCATAGCTTTGGGCTTTTGTTAAAACATTGTAATCAGGGTTTATGTGACCCCATCTTACTTGAACCATGCCGATTTCTTTATCCGAAAAATACGGTAAAGTTTTTAAAAGAAAAGAAGGCTCAGGAATAAAGTCTGCATCAAAAATAGCAATAAATTCTCCCTTAGAAACTTTCATCCCTGCTTCCAATGCACCTGCCTTGTGTCCTTCTCTTTTCGTTCTGTGAAGGTGAATAATATTGAAACCTTGCTTTTTATAGTGCTTTACAATCTTGTTTGCCTTTTCAACAGAATCATCAGTAGAATCATCCAATAATTGAATCTCTAATTTATTCTTAGGGTATTCTAATTTCACTGCTGAATCTATCAGTCTTTCTACAACATAGTATTCGTTATACACCGGGAGTTGAACAGTCACTTTGGGTAGGTTTTTGTCTGTTTTCTTAAAATTACGAGAATCGTCTGAATTGCAGTACTTGTGGTTTTTTCGGTATAAATACACCATTAGTAAAGAATGCAATCCAAAAAGAAATAGAAGAAGTATATCGACTGAATAAATCGACATAAATAAAACTGAAATTATTTGTAACATAAACCCATAATTTTCTGTGTCAAAAACCGGTCAAGAGTTTTATAGTGCGGTGCATTATTATAGATATTTACCGTAGTATTCTTGAACTTTCTTTTTTATAAGGTCAGGATCTTTTTGCCAAAGTCTTGTGTGTCTTCCGTCTTTGATTGTGATAAGCTCTTTAGGATTTTTTGCATTTTCATACAGCTCCTGACCCATAGAATAGGGAACTGTAACGTCTGCAGTCCCGTGTAATATCAAAACCGGTCTCGGACTGATTTTACCGATATAGGCTTTTGGGCTCATTTCGTTTAAATTCAAATTCCCTCTAAGCTCATAGAGTAAAGACACGATCGGGAGTAGAGGGTATTTTGGAAGACCGTAGTCATTTTTTGCGTTGATTGTAATTACGTCATAAAAGTCAGAAAACCCGGAATCGAAAATTCCTACTTTGATATCCGGATGCTCTGCCATAAAAATAATAGAAGTTGCAGCACCCATAGAGAATCCGAGTATTCCAATAGAGTTCATTTTTTTTACTTCTTTCAAATAGTTGTACGCAGACTCTACATCTTTTCTTTCGTGGTAGCTCATAGAACTGAAACTTTTTTGGCTTTCACCACAGTTTCTTAAATCCGGCATGATTACGTTTATTCCAAGCTCGTGGATCGCTTTTACAAATCGCAAACCCTCTCTTCTTGTAGCTCCTCTTCCGTGGATTGAAATTACTGCTTTTGAGCTTTTTTGTTTGGAAGGAATGTACCAAGCACTTAAAGTAAAACCATCTTTTGTGTGTAGCTCGATATTTTCAAAATCCAGCCCTAGATCAATTTTCGGATCGTTGCAAAATACGTAGTGTTCTGGTTTGCAAGAAGAAACTTTTGTGTACATGAGTACAGAGGAGAAATACCAAGCTCCTCCAAATAGTGCGAATGAAAAAAGAATTAAAGCTGCAATCAGTGTTCGTTTTATAATTTTCATAAGACAGGTGTGGGTTATTATTCTCCAAAATAAGTGTAGTCTATCATTTTTGAATCGAACTCGAAAATGATTAACCCAGTTTGTATAAAATTCGTTTGAAAATCAAGGGAAAAATTTTAAAAATTCAAGGTATTTTTAAAAATAGATTTTATTTATGAGCTTAACGGTGTTTTTTTAAAAAATCAGACCCTATAAATCGTGTCAAAAATTATGAAAAATCGACAAAAATAGGTCGCAAGGGCAATTCTGACACAAAAATAGATTTTTTTTGTAAAAAAATCAAAAAAATATTGCAAGAATTAAGGATAGCTGTTATAATAAACAAAGTTTACTTTTTTTTCAAGGTTGATGTGGCTTGAAAAAAAGATAAAAACAATGCTAAAGGAGAAATTAAGGAATGAAGAATAGAACATATTTGGTGTTCGGTTTGGTTTTGGCTGTTGCAGCAAGCTCGGTAAGTGCCCAAACTATTCAGCAATTATTTGCAAAGCCTGGCGTAGTAGGGGATTCATTAAGCCAAGGGTTTTACGGGGCAACAGTAGAGGAGAAAACCCAAAACTGGGCATATCCGGTACTTGTTGCAAAACAAGCAGGGAACGGGGTTTCGTATAACGTATTAAAGGGACCGTTTATCAACTTAGAAGATGTTTTAAAAGGAAACTGTGGACCTATTTGTATTGCGAGTGCGATTATCGGGGGAAACAAAAGCACTGTTTCTTTACCTACTCATGCGGGTATCACCGGTGGAGAATACACATCGGCTCTTAGAACAAGCGGTAAATGCGAAGACATTACTGCAACCAAACAAGAAAAAGATTGGTATTGGAAAAATTGGTACACTTTTACCTATCGTTGGGTAACTGTTGCTGATTGCAAAGACCCTGATAAATTTCACCAGTTTGGCTTAAGAGATGCGGGAACTCAAACACAGATCATGGAAAAAGTAAAGCCGACTTTTCTATTTGGTTCGATCGGTGCAAACCACGTTTTATGTACTGCACTCGGCACAAGCACGGCTTGTCTTGACGACGCAAGATTCTATAGAGACGTAAGAGAGTTTTTTAGAAGAATGGCGGCTATGAAGAGCTTGAAAGGTGGAGTTGTGTTCTCAGTTCCAAACGTTACTACGATAGGATTTCTAGAGCAATACAAAGACCCATCTGGAAGAGCAAATTACACCGGATTGAAAGCATTTTTCAGAAATTCTGTTACAAGCCCTGACCATGTATTAGATGCAAACGAAGTTGCAAGAATCGTTCAGTCACTTAACATTATCAACAATGAATTAAGAGCACAAGCTGCAGCAAATAATTTAGCTTTTGCCGATTTAAAAGTAGTATTTGATGATATTAAGCAAAACGGAAGAAGAATTGCAAGCCCTACCGGCTGGAGTCCTGGAAACGGACAAGCAGGATGGCCTCTTCCTAATAAACCCGGGGTATTCGGGTTGGATGGTGTGCATCCGAACCAGTATGGTCACGCAGTTATGGCAAATGAGTTGATAAAGTCAATCAATTCTAAATACGGTGTGAACATTCCTCAGGTAAGTGAATACACTGCATGGTATTACGATTCACTAAACAGAAACCCTGTTGATTTGAAAAACTTCTTAACACACACACTTTTTGGACAGTTTATTTCTTGGATCATAGGCGTATTCACCTAAGATTTCTGAAAACTTAGGAAATTTACGGCTTTGTGAGAAACTTCGCAAAGCCGTATTTTTTTTGTTTACATCATTACATAATAAAAAGAGAATAACAACATGAAAAATAAGAATCTATTAATCTATATAGTGATTGGAGTTGCAGTTCTTTTGGTTGCCATTTTATTCTTTGTTCCTGGTGAGAAAGAAAAAAAGAAGACAGACGTTTCAGTAAGGGATAAGATTAAGATTTCTACAAAGGGTGTAGTGATCGACGATCCATATTTTCCTGATGCACCTCATCCTTCATCCGAAGACCCAAAATTAGAAGCAGAGGCAGAAAGACTTTGGCCGCATGCGTTGAAACCGGGTCCGACTGACAAAGACAGAGAAAAAATCAGAGAAGAATGGAATCGTTTTTCGGCAAAGTACCCTAAAAATTTATATATACCAAATGAATACAAGCCACCTCAAACTGAAAAAGAAGCAGAACAAATTCGTAAAGAGTTGGATGTCTTTACAGAGGTTGATGCGAGTTTTGCTTCACAAATTGCTGCAAATAAATATGCAGAGCCCGGCTCTGAAATGAAAACCCCGAATGAGCCTAAAGTAACTCCTGAGCAACAAGCGACTTATTTTTCTTATAAAATTCGAGAGCTTGAGTCAAGAATCCAGCTCGTAGAATTTATGATGGAGTCAGGAGAAATTGATCAAGCACAGTCCAATATAGCTAAAAATGATTTGGCTGTATGGAGAAAGGAGTTAGAAACTCTAAGGAAAATAGCGAAACAAGTTCCGGCTTCATGAAAAATCAAATTGTTCCAAAATGGATAATTTTCGGATTTGTGATGACTTTATTTTTTTGCAGTGGGCCTCCGAAACCAGATTATTTACCCGTTCCAGTCGAAGAAGTTCGCTCCAATGAAGAAATTGAAAAATCACTCTGGTCTGAGGAATGGTCTGAAAAAACCCAAGCAATTGTAGAGTTGTCTCAAAGAAACTACCGAAAAGTAATTCCAAAGATTCGAGTATTTTTAAAAGACAAAAATCCTGCGGTTAGGGGAACGTCTGCAATTGCGCTTGGTACATACCAAGACAAAGAGTCCACCATTGCTATCGGTAAAATGATCCAAAATGACAAAGAAGTGACCTCTGATATTTTGATAGATGCCCTTGCGAGAATGAAAGACCCAAGAGGTGGAGAATTTGTACTGCCATTGCTTGAATCAGAAAATAATATTTTTCGATTGCAGGTTGTTGACTCTCTTGTTCAGATGAAAGCTGGTTTTTTGGGTGAAAAAATTCTTAGTATGGCTG
This sequence comes from Leptospiraceae bacterium, assembly GCA_015075105.1. Taxonomy (NCBI): domain Bacteria; kingdom Pseudomonadati; phylum Spirochaetota; class Leptospiria; order Leptospirales; family Leptospiraceae; species Leptospiraceae bacterium. The sequence continues at coordinate 175,835 of JABTUZ010000001.1, forward strand.
TGAAAAACAAAGACATAGAGAAAGCAAAAACATACTCGATGGCGCTTGGTCAATTAAAGGTTCGATCTTCCGAGAATTATTTAATCGCCTTAGCAGAAAAAACAGAAAGCTCTCCCACTCTTGCAGCAACGTATTTGGCTCTCGGAAGAATTCAAAGCAAAAAAGCTATCCCTGTATTGAGTAAAGCAGTCGGTAAGGATTTTCCTAAAGGGCGTGAAAATTCTGTAGAAGCCCTTCTTGCCATAAATGATCCATCTTGTTTGAGCTATATGTTCCCATATTTATCCGACAAGGAAAAAGAAGTACAATACTATTCTGCAAATGTAATTGCAGGAATTCCTTCCAAGGAATCCGGTCCAAAACTTTTAAAAGTATTAGATGAAAAAGGAAAAGAAGTCGCAGGCCCAGTATCTTTTGCAATCGGAAGATTAAAATACGAGCCAGCCAGAAAAAAATTAGAGAATATTTTACTCGATACCTCTTATCCTGATAGAGAAGAAATCGCTAAGTCTCTTGGTTGGATTGGAAACAAAGAAAGTGTGGCGGTTTTAATAAAAGTGTTAGAAGAAAAAAATGGGGAAGGCAGGTACGGTGCAGCTTGGTCTTTAGGGGTTTTGGGTTCTGAAGATGCGTTAGAGCCATTGATTCAAGCAGCAGGAAGTCCTGATCGAAAACTTTCTGCAATATCCATAGAAAGCTTAGGTCTATTAAAGTCAGAAAAATCTTTGCCAATTTTACGAAGTAAAATGAAAGCTGATCCAAATTTAGCCACTTTTGTAGTGAGTGCATTGGTTTCAATTCCGGGAGAAGAATCAAGATTGCTTTTGGAAGAATACGCTCTTCACAAAGATCCGATCATTCATCAACCAGCGATTCAAGGGTTGGGTCAGAGAAAAGAGATTGAATCGGCTCACGTGTTATTGAAATTAATAACAGGGGACAACCCTGAGGTAGTAAAAATTTCTTATTTGGCTCTAACATCTATCACAGGGGAGAAGTACCGATCCAGAAATGAATGGATAAACTGGTATGTGAAAAAGTTTGGAAAACAGCCGGAGTAGTACTCAAAAAAAGTTTACGTTTTGACTATCTCGAAAAATCATGGTTTAAAAAGGGGCCTGTAGCTCAGCTGGTTAGAGCACACGCTTGATAAGCGTGGGGTCATGTGTTCAAATCACATCAGGCCCATTCCTTTTATTTATTTCACGATTGAAAAACTATGTCTCAACTTACAATTACACTTCCTGATGGCTCAACTAAGTCTCTTGAAAAAGGAACAAAAATCTCCGAATTCGTAAAGTCTTTCAGTGTATCTCTTTTTAAATCGGCTTTGGCTGCAAAAATAGACGGACGTAGTGTTGATTTAAGCGAATCTATAGAATCCAATTGCAAATTAGAAATTATCACTTACGATTCTAAAGAAGGCAAAGAAGTATTTCATCACTCTAGCGCGCACCTATTGGGTCAAGCAGTGCAAAGATTGTGGAAGGATGCAAAGCTCACTGTGGGTCCGGTCATTGAAACTGGGCCTGGATTTTTTTATTATGATATAGATTTTCCTTCTACTACGATTACGCCGGATGACCTTCCGAAGATTGAAAAAGAAATGGAATCTATCGTAAAAGAAAACCTACAAGTAAAAAAAACAGAACTAACAAAAAAAGAAGCTATAGAAAAATTTAGCGAACTTGGTGAAAACTATAAAGTAGAAATAATTTCAGGGATTCCTTCCGAAAAAGTTACTCTCTATGGGCAAGGAGAGTGGACTGACCTTTGTAGAGGCCCCCATATTCCGAATACCGGGCTTATCAAGGCGTTTAAGCTGACTGCAATTTCAGGAGCCTACTGGAAGGCTGATAAAAATAACAGGATGCTTCAAAGAATTTATGGGGTTTCGTTTTCTAATAAGAAAGAATTGGAAGAGTATTTTTTTAGAATTGAAGAAGCAAAGAAAAGGGATCATAGGAAGATCGGAAAAGAAATGGATCTTTTTTCTTTTCAGGAAGAGGCACCGGGTTTTCCATTCTGGCATCCGAAAGGGACTGTGCTATGGAATACATTGGCAGACTATTTAAGAGTAGAGTGTGCAGAAAGAGGTTATCAGGAGATTCGAACTCCCGCAATATTGAACGCAAATCTTTGGACACTAAGCGGTCACTCTGAAAATTATAGAGAGAATATGTATTATACCGAGATAGATGAAGAGGACTATGCGATTAAGCCGATGAACTGTCCCGGTTGTTGTTTAATTTACAAACACCACTTGCATTCTTATAGAGAACTTCCGCTTAGGTATTCTGAATTGGGGATGGTACACAGACACGAACTTCATGGGGTTTTACACGGGCTGTTTCGAGTTCGTGCTTTCACGCAAGACGATGCTCATATTTATACTCCAATAGAATTTGTAGAATCAGAAGTTATTTCCATTATTGATTTCACACTCGAAGTGTACAGAAAATTCGGATTTCACGAGATTAAAACTTTTATAGCCACCCGTCCAGAAAAATCAGTAGGTAACGACAGTGATTGGGAGACAGCCACAAATACTTTAATTTCATCTTTAAAAAAGAAAAATATTGAATATGCGATTAAAGAGGGAGAGGGTGCCTTTTATGGACCTAAAATTGAATTCAATATCAAAGACAGTATAGGCAGATATTGGCAGTGCGGCACGATTCAAGTCGATTTTTCTATGCCTGAGAGATTGGGTTTAGACTATACTGCAAGCGACGGAAAGAAACATGTTCCGGTTATGCTCCATAGGGCGATCTACGGCTCTTTAGAGAGGTTTGTAGGTATTTTGATCGAGCACTACGAAGGTAAGTTTCCACTTTGGCTTTCTCCAACTCAAATCAGAATACTTACCGTTTCGGATAAGCAAAAAGAGTATGCGAGAGAGTTAAATGATAAACTAATCGAGATTGGTTTTCGCTCTGAAACTGACCTCCGAAATGAAAAAATTGGACTGAAGATTCGTGAATCTATCTTAAAAAAAGCCAATTATGTCTTAATCATAGGGGACAAAGAAGTGGAGGGTGGGTTAGTATCAGTAAGGAAAAGAGGAGAGGAGGAAACAATTTCTTATTCAAGTTATGAATTTTTAGAGCATTTAAAAACAGAGTTGTCGAATAACTAAATAGAAAATGCTTGAAAAGTTAAATAGTTTTGAAAATATGGGATATTACCGTGGAGAATGAATGCTTAAAAAGCCGCCAATTAAAGTAAACGAAAAATTTTCTGGTCCAAGGATCAATGAGCAGATTACAGGGGTTTCAAAAGTACGATTGGTTTCTGACGAAGGATCAGAAATTGTAGATTTTAACGAGGCTTTGAGGCGATCAAGAGAAGTAGGTTTAGATTTAATAGAAATTTCAGGGGATCAGGAAGTTCCTGTTCTAAAAATTTTTGATTATGGAAAATTTAAGTTTGAATTATTAAAGAAATCGAAAGAAGCTAAAAAAAAGCAGCATGTCGTAACGATCAAAGAGATAAAAATTCGCCCCAGAATTGATATTCATGATTATGAGATTAAAAAAAGGCAAGCGATTGAATTTTTAGCTAAGGGAGACAAAGTAAAAGTCACTCTTAGATTTAAAGGTCGAGAAATGGCGCATACAGAGCTTGGAATGAATGTAGTGAATCGAATGATTGAAGACTTAAAAGATTCTGGGATTCCAGAAAAAGCACCTGTGCATGACGGTAAACAGATTGTAGTGATGATGAGTCCGAAATAAAAAAAGAGGAAAATAGAAATGCCAAAAATGAAAACTAACAGAGCCGCAGCAAAGCGTTTTAGGTTTACAAAAGACGGAAAAGTAAAACGTGCTAGTGGATTTGCAAATCATAATCTTTCTAAAAAATCTCCAAAAAGAAGAAGAAACCTAAGAAGAACTAGTCTTTTGGATGAAAGAGATGTAAATTCAGTAAAAAAATTAATGCCTTATGGAGATAGATAATGGCAAGAGCGTACAACGGAACAATTCATAAAAATCGCAGAAAGAAAATTCTAAAATCTGCAAAAGGTTTTAGAGGCGGGAGATCCAAGCTACTCAGAACTGCAAAAAGCGCAGTAATGAAAGCCGGTCAGTGGGCTTATCGCGATAGAAGGGCTAAAAAGAGGGATTTTCGATCTCTTTGGATTATCAGAATTAATGCTGCTGTTAGAGAAAATGGGCAAACCTATTCTAAATTTATGCACTCTTTGAAAAAACTAGGAATTGAATTAGACAGAAAGGCTTTGGCTAATTTAGCATACAATAATAAGGAAGTTTTTTCTGCAATTGTTGAGAAAACTAAATTAGCTGTATAAATTTGCTTGTATTAATTATTAAAAACTTACACTATCGTAAATTTGGTAGGAGAGGTTAGGATGATAACATTGGAAACGATCGAAGAATTAGAGTCTCGAATTGTAAAAGCTATTGAACTCATTGGAGATTTACGGACTGAAAACGGTCGTTTAGAGTCCGAAAATGAAACGCTTCGTGCTGAAAATGATCAGATGAAGCTTGCCATGGAAGAGAAGGAAAGGGAGCTATCTAAGCTAAAAAATCAGCTTCAAGAAACTACTACCGAATTAAATGATTTGAAAGATAGAGAATCCAAGTTAGAGGGCAAGATCAATTCTCTGCTCTCCAGATTAGATGGTTTATCAGGTGGCAGCCCGGTAAAGTCAAATACAGATTCTAATTCTACTCCGGCTTCTAATTCATTTAGTTCGCAACCTTCACCGGCGGCAGTAAAAACTTCTCCTCCCCCCTCTGAATTAGACGAAGACGATGAGATTATTTTATTAGACGATGAAGAGTCAGCACTCGATACAGAAGAAGAGTCTGTGCCTGTACAGGATTCAAGCTCGAAGGCAGCTGAAAAAGAATCGGAAGATGATACAGACATTATAATTGATGAGGATGATACGGACACGATTGATGTGTTTGATGCGGACGACGACGATGATTTCTTGATAATTGAGGAAGAAACAAAATAATCTTTTTCATGGTTTTTAGTCTGTGAAAGTAGAGGCTAAAATTTATGGATCTGAATATTTAATTTCTGGTTCAGATTCTAAAGAATATATACTTGAGCTAACAGACTATGTAGATCAAAAAATGAGAGAACTGGCTGCGATGTCGCCGGGTATTTCAGTTCAGAAATTGGCTGTTTTGTCTGCCGTAAATATTGCTGACGAGTTGTTTCAAGAGAAAAATAACAAAACACACTCTATTGATAGAAAAGTGGAAGAAAAAACTAAGAAACTGATTTCCCTTCTTGAAGAAGGAATAGTCGGTGATAGCTTCTAAAGTTTGTAGTAAGTGATTCAAAATCCTGAAAAAATAAGACAAAGAGAAATTCAAAAACAAAATATTGTGCTTGTGAAAGATAAAGAATCCAAACAAGCCGAGATTTTTCGTTCTCTTACTCAGATAATCCAAAACAAAAAAGTGGTATTGGCTTACAGAGCGATTCAGTTTGAGGTAAATTTGGATTCAGTCTTAGACAGCCTTAACCAAGATATAAAAATATATTATCCGAGGGTAGCCGGTTCCAAGTTAGAGTTTGTGTGTCCAGATTCTTGGCGAAGTGGCAAGTTTTCTATTCAAGAGCCGGTAGGTGAGAGAGTAATTTCTTTAGACAAGGCAGATTTTTGTATTGTTCCAAGTTTAGGCTTTAATAGAAATGGGTATAGACTTGGGAGGGGAGGGGGGTATTACGATAGAACTTTGGAGGGATTCTCTGTAGAAAAGATTATCGGTCTTAGCTTTTGGGAGAATTTTCCGGTTGAATTTCAGGAAGAGAGCCATGATATTCGAGTTAGCAAGCTAATTACAGATAAAGAAGTAATTTTTTTTAAAAATTAGAAAAATAAAAAAGCCGATAATGAAAGCATATACAAGGTGAGACAAATTGAGAGAAATTGCAGAAGAAACAACCCCAAGTGAGTCTATTGCGGAAGAGACCCAGTTTTTATCTTTTCTAATCTCTAACGAAGTTTTCGGAGTGGATCTGCTTCGAGTGCATGAGATTTTACGCCTTGTCTATGTTACTAGGATTCCAAATGTAGATGAATCTATCATTGGAGTAGTAAATCTTAGGGGAGAAATTATCCCTGTAGTGGATTTGAAGAAAAAATTTGAACAAGGGTTTACATCGATCACTCCTACAGCTCGATTTATTGTAACAGAAATAGGAACTAAAAGAGTTGGAATTTTAGTAGAGGAAGTTAGACAAGTTATTAAAATTCGGAAAGATTCAATTTCTGAAATTACAGACAGTCTGTCCTCAAATTTTAACAATTTAGTGGGTCATGTCGGTAGAAATGAAGGGCGACTTGTTTTATTAATAGAATTAAGTAAAATTATTCAACTGGAAGAATAGAAGGAATTTACATTGTCAGGAATTTTAGGCGAATATACAGAGGTCTTTTTAGAAGAGTCAGAAGATCAAATAGAAGAATTGAATTCTAATTTATTGATTTTAGAAAAAGATCATAATGACCGGGAAATCATTAACGATATTTTTAGAGCTGCGCACTCCTTAAAAAGTTCCGCTGCTTTTGTCGGGTTGTACAATCTCTCTGATCTTGCTCATAAGATGGAGAACTTACTTCAGAAAATCAGGGAAGATAAGTTAGAAGTAAATCTTCAGTTGGTAAATCTTTTGTTTGAGTGTTTTGATTTAATTAAAGAGGTAATTGATTCAGTCGGAAATGGCATAAAAGTGGATACTGACTTTTCAGAGATGATAAAAAAGTTAGAAGATTATGAATCCGGTTCATCACCTACTGTGGAGAAAAAATCTACTCCAACAACAAATGGAACAGGGAAGCCAACTGAAACCGAAAGGATTTCAAAGGAAGCTCATCAAATTTCTGTAATCGAACTTGAGCCGGAAGAGGAGAGAGACCTCGAAGAAGAAATCAAGGAAAAGAAAGTCAAAGTTTTTGATATAAGCGTAAAGTTAAAATCCGACACTCCGATGAAAGGTCTTAGGTTTGCACTGATCTTGCAGAATTGCAAAGACTCCGGTATAATATTCAAATCCAGCCCTGATGACGAAGAGCTTGAAAAAGGAACTGATAGAGATTCCATCGAATTTATATTTATTTCAGGAAAAAGCGAAAAAGAAATTCAAGAGTTACTCATCGTTGACATGGTGGAGTCTATACAAATTCAACTAAGAGTGGTTCAATTACCACATCTTGAAAAGCAGGTTGAACACGTAGAGCATCGAAAAGAATTTGCGATTCCAGATAAGGATGTAGAAGGGAAGTCGGTTGTAAAAAGTATCAAAGTAGCATCAGAAAAATTGGACCACTTGATGAACAATGTCGGAGAATTGGTAATAACAAATTCCGGTTTTCAGAAAATTTATGATGACTTGATAAAAAATTTTGGTGAAGATTCTCTGTTCGCAGAGTTGAAAAGTAAAATCGACCAAATCAATAGGATTTCAAAAGATTTACAAACCGGAATCATGAATACTCGGATGGTTCCGATTGGATCAGTGTTTAATAGATTCACTCGTTTGGTTAGAGACCTTTGCATTGAGACAGGGAAAAAAATTGAATTGGTTTTGCAAGGAGAGAATACGGAATTAGATAAAAAGGTTGTAGATGTAATTGGAGAGCCTTTGATGCATCTGATTCGAAATTCTATAGATCATGGAATTGAGTCTCCTGAAGAAAGGATAAAAAAAGGAAAACCGGAAACAGGCACGATTCGCTTGAATGCTTTTCAGGGAGGAAACAACATCATGGTAGAGATTTCCGATGATGGCAAAGGATTGGATCGAGAAAAAATATTAAATAAAGCTGTTAAAAATGGACTAATAACTTCAGAGGATGGAGCAGGTTTGCCGGATAGTGAGGTCTATCAATTTATTTTTGCTGCAGGGTTTTCGACTGCAGAAAAAATTACAGATATTTCCGGTCGCGGGGTCGGGATGAATGTAGTGAATAAGCTAATTCAAGAGTTCAAAGGGAAAATTATCATCAATTCTATATCCGGTCAGGGAACATCTTTTACTCTTTGTTTCCCTCAAGCACTTGCAATCATCTCTTCCATTCTCGTAACTGTGGAAGAAGAAATGTATGCCTTTCCTTTATCGGAAGTTGTAGAAACTATTCGGGTGAATAAAGACCAAATTACTACTTTAGAAGGTCATGATATTATTAATTTAAGAGGTGAAGTTCTTCCTATTTATACGTTAAGTGCAATGATTGGATTGAATCCAAATCGAAGTGTCACAGAGGTGCCAATCGTTATTGTAAATTATAATTCCAGAAAACTTGGGTTTATTGTAGATGATTTAATTGGCAAACATGAAACAGTTATAAAATCTTTAGATAAGAATTACAAGAATATCCAAGGTCTGACAGGAGCTTCTATTATGGGGGATGGTACGATCATCTTGGTCTTGGATGTGCCGGGTCTCGTGGAGATGTCGTCAATTAGAGATTCTCAAATAGATACAGAGTTTGGTGCTAAACTTATGAAAAGACTGGGTGCGTCAAAATCTCTCGATATGGATGATTCTGATTCTATTCTAAAAACGCTAAACCCTACAAATGTATTCAATGATAAGTTATTAGAAATTCTTTTAAAGGACAAATCTCGTCAAAAAAGAAAGAAGGCAGAGCAGTCAAGAAAACTTATCTCAATAGAAGAAAGTGTTACAATCTCAAAACCTGATTTTGTGGTAGAGGACTCAATTCAGTCACCGGTTCTAAAGATCGAATCTACAGAAAATGAAAAACCTGTATTAGAAATTGTAGCGGTAGAGCCAGAAAAAGTTGAGCCTAAAGTTGAAGATGTGGAAAAAGAGAAAGAAAAAGAAATCATTCAAAACTTTAGAGCACAAACTCAAGAAAGGTTTTCTACAATTCTACCAGAAAGACATATCAATGAGCTTCTTACAAAAGAAGAAACTAAAAAATTAGAGACTATAGTCAATACCGGTATGATGAATGCAGGACTTGTTCTTTCTCAATTAGTGGGATCCAATGTAGAATTGTATATTCCTGAAATTTCATTGACTGATAAAGAAGAGCTAATTCAAAAAATTCCAAATCTTGCGGATCACTACTTTGGTTTAAAAGTTCGTATGAATGGAGACCTTAACGGTAATTTACTTATGATGTTTTCTGAGGAAGTCGGAAAAAAATTATCGGATGATCTATTGAAGTCAAAAGAAAACACTCTAACAAAAAAAATATCCGATGACTCAAAGTCGGTGCTTTCCGAGATTTCTAATATTGTTTGTTCGAGTATTATTAATTCACTTTCCAACAAATCAAAGTCTCAGATCATGCCTTCAGTCCCTGAATTTATTTCAGGCTCATTTAGGGAAGTGCTGGATATAGTGAAGCCTGAAAAGACAAGATTTTTAATGATGCATACAGAATTTATTCACGAAGGCGGGAATTTGCTTGGCGATTTACTCTTCCTTCCAGATTTTGACGAATTAGTAAAACTTATTTCTAAAATGTAATGCTTTCTTCAAATTCAAAAATTAAAATTCTAATCGTCGATGATTCTGCTTTGGTTAGAACGATTATTTCCGATCTGATCAAAAATGAACTGGACATGGAAATTGTAGCAACGGGGAAAACCGGTACAGAATGTGTTGAGCTTGCTATGAAACTTCAACCCGATGTGATCACCTTGGATATTGAGATGCCTGTCATGGATGGGTTGACAGCTCTCGAAGAAATGAAAAAAAGAAATATAAAAATCCCAGTCATTATGATGTCTGTTTTAACCCAGCACGGGGCAGAGGCTACATTCAAAGCCTTAGAGCTTGGTGCAATTGACTTTGTACCAAAACCATCTTCCGGGATGAGGTTGGAGCTTGGAGAAATGGGGGATTTGTTGAAAAGTAAAATTCGCGGATATTTCTTTCGAGACAAAAAACAGGAAATAACCGTAGAAAAGAAAATTTCGGGTTTTTCTACCCCAAGGAAAAAAGAAAAAATTAGAGCAATAGGGATTGGAACTTCAACAGGAGGCCCGAACGCACTCCAGATTTTATTTAAAAGTATCCCTAAAAATTTTCATTTACCAATTTTTATAGTTCAACACATGCCCCCCGGATTTACTAAGGCTTTTGCTTCGAGGCTAAATTCCATATCGGAAATACAAGTAAAGGAAGCTGCCCAAGGGGACATAGTTCAACCGGGTTGTGCGTATATAGCTGCCGGGGATCACCACATGAAACTAGAAAAGACTGAAACAAATATTTCAATTGAATTAGATAGGGGAGAGCCTGTCAATGGACATAGACCGTCGATAGATGTTACTTTTGACAGCTTAAAGTCCTTTTATGGAGCTTCTTTAGTCGGTATAATTATGACGGGTATGGGTAGAGATGGAGCTGAGTCGATTAAATCGATCCATGATATTGGTGGGGCGACAATTGCGCAAGATGAAAGTACATCGGTAGTGTTTGGAATGAATAAGCAGGCAATAGATATTGGGGCAATTGATTGTGTTGTGCCCGTTGAAGCAATAGTTCAGAATATGATTAGATTTATAGAAGAAAGAGGAATATAAAAATGGCCAGAATACTTGTAGTGGATGATGCAAAATTCATGCGGACTTTAGTTAAAGACGCTCTTACCGCAGCAGGCCATGAAATAGCCGGTGAAGCTGAATATGGAAATATTGCAATTGATCAGTACAAAACTTTAAAACCAGATCTGGTTACTATGGATATTACCATGCGAGAAAAAGATGGGATCGAGGCAGCAAGAGAAATATTAAAAATGGACCCAAAAGCAAAAGTAATCATGGTCACTGCACTCGGACAAGAAGATCTTCTTGCAAAAGCTATTAAAATGGGAGTAAAGGATTTTGTTGTGAAACCTTTTCCTCCTGAAAGATTGCAACAGGCCGCTGCGAAGGCTCTCGGTATCTGATTATATCCTTAAATGGATTTTACTCTTTCAGGGAAGGACGATGAATCTTTGTTTCTTGTCAGGTGGAATAATTCAGAAGGCGGACTTTCTGAAGGGCCTCTTTCTTTATTGTGGAATTTAATCGAAAGCTATAAGATTGATATTTTCGACGTTTCACTTTCTAAGATTACGGAAGACTTTATTAATTTTGTAAAATTTTCAGAGAGCCTTTCTATAGAATTAGGAGCAGAATTTTCTCTAACCGCAGCCAATCTGATTTACTTAAAATCAAAAGCTCTACTTCCTAATCCCGGATTTGAGGAGGAGAACTATGAGCCTCCTTTACCCAAGGAATTGGTTGCAAAACTATTGGAGCACAAGAAGTATCAAATGGCAGCAGGAAATCTTTCTGAATTAGAAAAAATCAATTCTGGAGTTTTTAAGCGAGAAACGAATCAGATTCTTATGAATTTTGGTGATGACGAGAATTGGTTGGATGTGAGTCTTTTGGATTTAATATCTTCGTTTAATAAAATTTTAGAAAAAAACTCCGTAAATAACGAAACACCTGATTTTTTGATAGCTTCTCAAGAATACTCAGTTGACGAAAAAATTGACTATCTTCAAGGTCTTTTAAAGATAAAGGGAGAATTTCTGTTTTTTGAAATGTTTGAAAGTGACGAGCCTAATCTCAACGAAATTGTTGTTTCCTTTCTTGCACTATTGGAATTAGTGAAATTAAAAACAGTGAAAGTAACACAGCACAAAATGTTTGGTGATATAAAAATTATTAGAAATCTTACAACTGAAATACAATGAATACGAAAAAAATATACAATAAGGGACTTGTAGAATCGCTCATATTTTTGTCTTCCGAGCCTGTGAAGTTAACTTCTTTATCGGACTCGTCCGGTCTAGAGAAAAGCGAAGTCAGAAATATCGTAGAAGAATTGATTTTAGATTATTCAGAAAAATCTGGAGGGTTCTTGTTGAAAGAAATTGCAGGTGGCTACCAATTTCTCACCAATGAAATCTACCACGAAAAATTAGGAAATATATTTAAAGAAAGAAGAAGAGAAACTCTGTCACGCGGGACTTTAGAGACTCTTTCTATAATTGCTTATAAGCAACCGATAACATTGCCGGAGATCGAAGAGACTAGAGGAGTTTCATCTCGCGCGATGGTTACTACTCTACTTTCAAAAAAATTGATTAAGCCCATAGGGCAAAAAGAAGTTCCTGGAAGACCTACATTGTATGGAACTACTCCTGAGTTTTTAATCCATTTTGGATTGAGTAAGTTATCTGATCTGCCGAGTCCTGTAGAAGTAAAAGAATTAAAATTTGATGAATTGGAAGATTTTCCAGAAGAAGATTTTATTTCTGAAGAAAATACAATAGAGGAGGGCTAAAAAAGATTATGGAAAATGAATCTAAGCTTTCTGAATTTAGAAAGGAAATTGATGTTTTAGATGAACAGATCGTAAAGTCCATTGAAGAGAGGGCAAAGATTGCTTCTAAAATAGGAGAGCTTAAAAAAGAGTCTAATGTTCCGGTTTATAGACCGGATCGAGAAAGAGAAGTTTACGAAAAAATAAAAAAACTGAACAAGGGGCCCCTTCCTCATTCGTCTATGGTTTCGATATACAGAGAAATCATGTCAGCTTCTATTTCTCTTGAAAAAGGTTTAGTGATTGGTTATTTAGGTCCTGAAGGTTCTTTTTCTAATCAAGCAACCAGAATGCGTTTTGGGGCTTCAATTCAATCCGTACAATTTCCATCCATTCCAGAAGTTTTTCGGGCTGCGGAGTCAGGGAAAATAGATTATGGAGTTGTGCCGGTTGAAAATTCAAGTGAAGGTCTTGTGAATTCTACACTCGATCAGTTTTTGATTTCAGATTTATTGATCTATTCAGAAATTTATATGAAAATCTCAATCGCTTTACTTGGGTTTGAAACAGATATATCTAAGATAAAAACAATTTACGGAATAAAAATTGCAAATGAGCAGTGTAAAAATTGGATTTTGAATAATCTTCCAAATTGTGAAATTGTAGAAACATCATCAACGGCTAAGGCGGCAATGATAGTTTCAGAAAAAAAAGAAGGTGCAGCTATTGCTTCGAGTATCGCTGCCGAGATTTATGGGCTGGATATTCTTAAAGAGTCTATCGAGGACTTGACGAATAATTCTACAAGATTCTTAATCATAGGGAAAACTCAGTGTAACCCGACAGGTAACGACAAAACTTCAATTGTATTTTCGATTCCGGACAAACCCGGTGGACTCTATCTTGCTCTAAAACCTTTTTTTGAAAATAAGATCAATCTTTCTAAGATAGAATCTAGACCGACAAGAAGAAATTCATGGGAATACAATTTCTTTATAGATTTTAATGGTCACGAAAAAGAAAAAAAAATCCAAAAAGTTTTAAGTGAGCTAAAATCTCAAAGTACATTTCTACGAATCCTTGGGTCTTATCCTGCATCCGAGCAAATATTTTGAAAATAGGAAATATTTTAATTTACGGAATGGGGTTGATGGGAGCTTCTCTGTCACTCGCAATCAAAAAAAAATTTCAAGACTCTAAAGTTACGGGAGTAGTTAGAAGTTTTAGTAGCAAAAAAGAAGGAATCGAAAAAAAAATTGCAGATGAAGTGTACCTCGAAGAAGAATTTTTAAACTCTAATTCATGGAATACATTTAACCTTATTATTTTTTCGCTTCCTGTGGATAGCACAGTTGAAAAAATCCAGCGCATTCCAGATGACTACAATGGCTTTATCACAGATCTCGGATCTACAAAATTAGAAATTATTTCTGCGGTAGAAAAAAAATTTCAAACGAAACACAATTATTATTCCTCTCACCCTATGACCGGATCCGAGCAGGCGGGTTTATCCTACGCTTCAGATGATTTGTATGAGAATAGACTCTGTATTTTGACCTCTCCCCAAAAAGTAAGTCTTGAATCAGTAGAATTTATAAAAAATTTTTGGGAAATACTTGGGATGAAAACGGTTGAGATCGGGGCAGTGGATCACGATGAAATTTTATCCTATTTATCTCATTCACCTCATATAATTTCTTCTCTACTTGCAATATGGGCGTTCGAGAATAAAAAGGTTCAAAAATTTACAGAGATTTCTCCATTACCTATTATTGGTGGCGGGTTTAGAGATATGACAAGAATAGCAGGCTCGAACCCTGAGATGTGGCAAGCTATTTTCTCTACCAATAAGGAAAATCTAAAGAAGGCTTTGATAAATTTTCAGAATGGGCTGAATGATCTAATTTCTGAATTAGATAAAGATTCAAAAAATTTCTGGATAGAGTATTTTAAAAAAGCAAAAAATTCGAAATCAGAAATTTATAAAATCTAAATTTATTCTTTTTCTTCAGTGGCTTTGAATATCTGAAAGGATTGTTTTGGCAAAAATTCAAAAAACTCAACTCTCTTCAACCCGCACTTGACTAAATTGTCTTTGATTTTGTCTGGGTCGGTGTAATGATTGAATAGAGTAGTAAAACTATAGAAGTTTGTTTTTCGATAATCAATAACTGCGATTCTCCCATTTTTCATTAGAGCTTTTTTTAAATTACAGAAATATTTTTCCGGTGAAGGTAAATGGTGGTAAACATTTCTAATAAAGATCAGATTTATAGATTTTTCTTTTAAGTTTGGATCATTTTCTTTTGCTAAAACAAATTCAATATTGGAAAGTTTTTCTTTTTCGGCTTCATTTTTTATATAGCTCAGTAGTTTTTCGTCTGTATCCACTGCATAAACTTTTCCATTTGCACCAACTTCCTTAGAAAAGCGAAAAGCAAAATACCCGCCTCCCGATCCAATATCGGCAATTGATTCTCCTTGCAGGATTTTTAGGTTTTGGATTACCTCATTCGGCATACTTTCTTTGTCGCTTGCGTGCCTATTAAAAAAATCTGCCTTATACTTGCCTTTGCAATTAAAAGAGAAAGAAATTAGAACTAAAACATAAAAAATAGAATGTGTCTGCAAATAACGCATAGAATCCCTCTTAATAAGAAAGATTCTATTTTAGAAATTGTGTCAAATCAATCTTTGTAAAATAGAAAAAAATTTCAGAGTTCCGGAGATGAATTTTTTAAAAAATGAATTCATGCTACTTTTCTTTCACAGAACTTTCTTTGAATTCTTTTTATAGTTTCATTGTAGATCATCACTACTCTGTGGGTTGGTATTTTAAATAATTCACCTAATTCTTTAAATGTGATATAGCAGGCAGGCTTTTCTAAAAAATTAATGATCTGTTTTTTTCTGAGTTTTAATTCTTCTATATCGGTATAACTTTTATCAAATATTCTTCGGTTGATAGAATTCAATTTTCTTAACATTGTATCTACTTGGTGATTGTATTTTTGAATACTTTGAAAATAATCGTTATAGAAAGAATTTATTTTGATTCCATTTTTTCTTAGAGTGTTTTCTAAAAAAATTTTACTTTCTAAGTCTAACTCTATATTGAATCTTAAACAAATTACAACTTTAGAAAATTGAGAGCAATTTTCTAAAGTACTATGCACTTTAAACTTAGATTTATATTTTTTAGTTTTAGAATTCATGTAAATTGTTTCGTTCCATAGTGCTAAATAATCTTGGTTTTTTTGTTTTCTGTGAATCCGAAGCATGTTTAGTGTCAGGTGCTTGCAGTATATATTAAAAAAGCTCGGAAATTGTGTGAGTGGATTGTCCCTGAATAATCGAATACACTCGTCTTTTTTCTTTTGAATTAAAAAATACATTTCTGACTCTAACCCATCTCTGATATGGAATATATCTCTTGCGTAAGTTACTATCCATATCCCAGCAATTTTCAAAAATGGTTCCAATTTTCCGGTGGCTTTAAAATACTGCACAGATTGAATTAGCTCAATATTACTCGGTTTTTTCATTTCCATAATTCAGAAAATTTTTGAAAATACAAATAGGTCTATAAAATTTTTTTAAATCGAGTGCATGCAAAATCGCATAACGTATATTTTATGTAAAAATAGAAATTTTTTTAAGGGCAGGTTAAATTGACTCGAATAGTATCTCTAAAAGAATTCGGGCTTACAGAAAAATTTGTCTCTCGAACAATGGTATCCGGGTAGCCATCGATTCTTGAAATATCTCCGACACATTGCAGTTTATAATTTCCCTCGTGGATGTATTTTATCTTAGTAGTTCCTTGTTTGACGGGAGAGGCTGCCAAAGGCAATTGTGTGCGAAAATCGATTTCGTCGCTTCTAAAAACTGCATAATAGTGATTTAGAGATTTTGTCCCACCTGAAATTTCTAAGCTTGATGCTTTTTCAGGATAGATCACTCTCGCTCTGGAAAGTAAATTCCCGCCCATATCTGCTTCACTTGCGTGATTATTATTCCAATCGCTAAAAGAGATTAGTGTTCGTACATTCCCTGTAGTATTAACGTAAGAGTGAACCATTAAGTTTTCCTTAATATTGGCTCGGATCTCAAGTATGTAAGGATCCGCCCCGGGTCTTATAGACATATCGTTTTGTCCCGGTTGAACAGAGTATAGCAAGGGAAACATTGCAGGGATAGTAGCATCCTTGATTGCAGCTTCAGTCCCGGGTTTGTAATTATTTCTAGGGACTATATTGGCACCTCCCGTAAGTATTGTATGGTTATCGAACACTGTGTCTATAACAAGACCACCGGCTTCTCTTGCCCAACCTGTAACAAGAGATCGAAAATAAACTCCGGTGTAGTAGTACTGTGTTGCATCCATGATCCCGCTTTGAGAGGATAAAACTTGCTGGTCGTAACTTCCATAATTGGTTTCTGCAGTAGGATCATTGGACGGAAATTGTGCTCCTCTTCCACTAAAGAAATCATTGATTTTAGAGAGACCGGTCTTATGGCAGGTAGATTCTGTTGCCGAGTAAAATATCGTGCAATACACTTGCCTTTCGGGAGCTATAAAATCCCAGAATTTTTTTGAATCCCTTGCGTCTTTGATGGCTGCGAGATTTCCTATTCCTTTTTGGTACTTGGAGGAAATCCTGATTTCTCCAATGTCTAAAAAAATAGCTAAGTCTTTGGCTTGTGGTAAGTCTGCAAGGTCATAAGGCGGGTCGGTTCCATTTCCGGAATCTATTTGATCGTCCATATATAGTTTTCCCGTACCGTTTGAATATTCTTCAAAACTCAAAGGATCGTCTGTGGCATAAGTTCCTTTGAGTAGAAGCAACATTCTGTTATTGAATAAGGTAGATATAAGTGGCTGGTTTCCGATTTTCCCACTCTTCGTATTGCATTGAAGTAGGAATAAAAAACATAGAAATGTAAAAAAAATTTTCATAGTAGAATACTCACCATTAAGCCAAAGTGTAAAAAATGTCCGTCAATAATATTGTAATAGTTCGGGTTGTACAATCTTTCGTCTAAATTTTGGGAGTAGTATAGATATTTGTAAACCTCCGGAATGTTTGTGCCACCGTAAAACCCTTTTTGTCTTCTTTCCATGATTTGATTGTAGTCGTATCTTAAACCGATTCTCACTTTTCGACCTGCAACAAAACTCACCTCAAATCCGAGATACCCCATAGGGTCCCAACCTTCATTATTGGATGGTCTTACAATTAAATAGGATGCTCCTCCACCCGCTTTTAAGAAAAATGATATTGGTAATTCTAAGGGTAGTTTATAAGCAAGGGCCGCATAGACCGGAATCGTAGTTAGTCCTCTTTCTGAGTGTGAAAGGTAGTTGGAGTAGCTAACTCCCATTTCTGTATAAAAAATATACGGCCATTGAAATCTTGTAAAAAATCCAAAACCCATAGTTGTATCTAAGAGACTTGCAGTCTTTGTTCCAGGAAATGGGCTGGATGCACCCATCCAAAAACCGACTTCTGATTTGCTTGGTTCTCCATCTGCATAGATTTTTGAAATATTGACAAAGAACAATAAAAGTATTATGTAGAATTTTTTTATTAAAAAATTCCTTTTTAAAAATTTAGGTTTATATTTCATTTATTTTGTAAAATTCTTTGTAAAGCTCTTCAATTTCCGGAAATTTCTCATAGAATGCTTTTACGAAATACAAACCATCTGGTGGAATTGTAGCTCCGGCATAGATTCTATTTTTTTTCTGCAAAATTTCCCTTATATTTCTATCTTTGATTTTCCCATTTCCTATGTCGAGTAAAGTTCCTGTTATAATTCTGACCATATTGTGCAAAAAACCCGTACTTCGGATGGTTAATCTGTATAAGCCGTGAATTTCCTTAGATTCTCGAAATTCTATTTTTGAGATATTCCTAATCGGTGATTTTTTTAGGAGAGAAGAAGGCTTTGCAAAACTTGTAAAATCATGGGATCCGAGTAGGTGCGAGCACTCGTCTTGTATTTTTTTTATATCCAATTTATGCTTATAGTGGTAAGCACGTCCTTTTAATAATGGGCTTGGATACTTGGACAAAAAGACCCAGTATTCGTATTCTCTTTCGGTGCAAGAATACTGTGCGTTGAATTTTTCTGGGACTTCTTTCATTCCGTGAATGGAAAGGCTTCCTCCAGATAGGTGGTTTATAGCTTTAATAAATTTATAAAAGTTGTCGATCCTATTTTTGGAATGAAAACTTGCGATTATTCCCTTAGAGTGTACACCCGTATCAGTTCTTCCGGATGAAAAAATTTTTACTTCTTCTTTTAGAACTATCAAAATAGAATTTTCCAATACAGATTGTACGGAAATTATTTCAGTTTGCTTTTGGAAGCCGTGGAACCTTGAGCCTTCGTATTCTAATAGAAGGGAATAAACAGGCAAAACCCTATTTTTCTCCTCCCATTTCTTCTATAACCTTTCCGTACTCGTCGTATAACTCCCTTGCCATATCTATAATTACAGAAGGTTTGGACTTGGAGGATTTTCCGGATCCGTAGAGTCTTGCAAGCATTCGTTTGGCTCGAACTAAAAGATTGAGTTGCTTTTCAGGGGTATCTCCCATCTGGTCTTTGAATTTCATCGTGAGAAATGCGTTTAAAAAAACTACTCCATCAAAGCCCCAGTTATTGTCTGAATCGGGTCCAAGCATTCCTGCTGCAGAATCGATTGGCTCAGTTCCGGATTGCATGATCTCTAAAGTCAATCCATACCATGTAGCTGCCCTTTGGTACAATATATCTCTGATTTTGTCAAAACTCATATTAGGGAAATCTGTGTTTAAATCATCAAAATACCAAGCTGCCCGAATTGCAGAAACTGCCTTTTTGGGAGTAGGTGCAACTTGAGAAGACCTGAGTTGGTAGCAATCCACTGCTAATAGATAGGACGCAGCACCAAGAACTATATTTCGATCTTCTTTAAAATTTACAGGTCCTAAAATCTTCTCTAAATAGGCTTTTCTATCTACAGCAGAATTTTTGATTTTTTCTATATCTCCCGCAGGAATTGTATTCCAGTCTTTTGGGAAGGAAGAATATAAGCAACGCGGGCATACTACAAGTGTATAATCATTTGGGTGTATTCTACCAAATTTTTTATTTTTTTCGTAAAGTCTTCTTAAATCTTGGGTTAATTTTCCCGCAATCAGTCTTCCACCACCCTGAAACATATTTTCTTTTTGGTGAATTTCTTCACAAACCGGACAGGAAGTGTTTTCTTTTGCTCGAAAAGAGGCTTTTTTTGATTGTTGAGTTGCTGGTTGCACCATAAAAAATGTCCTGATTCTTTGAAAATAGCGTAAGATTTCTGGTCAATTCGTGTCAATCTATTCTATTTTCTTTCCGATATTCTTAACAGGAACTTTGTAAATTGGTTGTAGTATTTTTTGCATTACAAATATTTATTTTATACATTAGGAAATGGTGCCATGAAAAAACTAGTATTGTTGATTTCTATTCTAATCGGAATGGAGGGGATGTTTGCTGAAGCCGTAGCAAACAAGGCTTATGTGAAAAGAATAGAACTATTGACCTACCTTCGGTTTATCGAGCCTATTGTGAAAAATTACAGAGGCAATGACAAAGACGGTAAACCTGCCGAGCTGCACGCAAAGCCGGAAATGGAAGGGGAAAGGGTAAAAAGATACAACGAGGTAAAAAAATTATACCAAGAAGGTATGATTTATTATTTTGAAGAAAATTATGTAAATGCCTATAGAAGATTTTTAGAAGCCCAGCTTGGGATGGAGCAAATCTTAGAAGAAGTCACCCAATTCTACATTGAGAAAACTGAGGAAATACTAAAAGCCTCTATTGACAGAAAAAATGAAAATAACCCGGAAGATAAAAACTTGGTAGATATTAGCGTTGAGTATAGCAATACTTCAAAAATTCGTGAAGATCAAAAGGCCAATAGAGAAGCGCCACTCACAGCTAGAATGTACAATCCAAAAGAATTTCACTATGTGGTAAATAAGTATGCGATTGAGACAAACATGGCACTCGGTTATAGATTTTTGGGGCAGGCTAAGGAAGCAAGAATTGATGCTTTGAAAGTTGAGAAAAATTTAGAGAAGCACCAAAAGTTAGAGCCTTCTCACAGAAAATACAGAATTGAAAAATATTTAGCATCCATTGTGAGATGTAGGGATTCCAGAGCTAACGCTATAAATATTTTTAAACTAAAATATCCTTACGATAACTACTATTTATTAACTGCAGACGGTAAAGACAAAGAAGGGAAGGAAGTTGTATTGGAAGGGGTAACCATGAAATTCAGAGACAACCCTTACGTGAATCCAAAAAATCTCAGCCCTGTTTATGATTTGCGAATTCCTGAAAAATATAGAAGAGACGCAACAGATATTAATGCCAGAGTTTATGACGAAGAAGTGGATGCGAGAATTAATCTAAAGTGGGATGCAAAATTAAAAAAAGAATTAATCGGGGATTCACCGACTCAGAAAAAACAAGAAGAGAAAAAAACAAATTAAACAATAAAATTGTAGCTTGATTTTTTGCTTGGTCAAATTATTGGATAAAGTATGAACAATCCGATAAAAGCTTTTAAAAGTCGTTTGGGAATGTATTCCAAGGATTATCAAAAGCTTGTATTAATGACCTATCTTCGTGCTCCTGAAATTATTCTGCGGCGACTAAAGTCAAATCTCATAAAAGGGATTTATTATAAGGCCAGGGGAAAACAACAAGAAAGTATTAGAATTTTCTTAGAAGGATCTGCAACCTGGGGAGACTTTGTTCAGGAGATGACCGCCACTAAGATAGTAAAAATCGGAAATTTTTCTGAGGTGCCAGAGTCAGGGCATATAGTGTGTATCAATCATGTGAATGAATTAGACTTTCCTTTTGATTGTATGATTGTGAATAAACCTTACCTCGCCAATCAGGTAATTAAAAATACTCTATTTGCTTACTGGTGGATGAAGGCAATGGGCTCTCAGGTATTTGATTATTCTCAATCAAGAACAATCCCCGAATCCGTAAAAAATTTGATCGAGGGTTTGAAAAATAATAGCTACATAGTCTATCCTGAAGGACAAAATACATACTCTGAAGAGATCAAACCTTTAAAGAAGGGAATGATAAAAATAGCTCACGAGAAAAATATACCGATTGCACTCGTTATTAAAAGTGGGATTGCAAAATTTCAAGAGAAAGTCAAAGGGAATGCAATCGGGTATAAATACTATGGAACAATTCAACCATCTAAGTTTTCCAAGTGGGAAAATTTAAGAGATGAACTGCATGAAATAATGGTACAAGAAAAAAATATACTGGATGAAGAGGTAAGAAAAGAAGAAGGAAAAAAGAATGCCTGAGGTAAGGACAATTATCTTTATGGCTTTTTTATTCTATGTTTTTACAGGTGCTATTTTTTTTATTATAGATTTTGACAAAAAAAGATCTTCTGCTGTGTATTGGGGATCTGCAATGCTCACCTTAGCCCTTGGAGTGTTACTCATCGGTTTACGAAATATGATCCCTGACTATATATCTGTAGTCCTTGGGAACTTAGCTGTGGTCATAGGGTCTAGTCTATTTGTATTTGCAATTTGTGATTTTACGGATAGAGAAACTCCTATCAAAACTATTATAATCATTATCGTAAACTATGTTCTATTCTTTCACTTTTTTCCTGAGCCTAAGTATTTTGCCATGCGAAACATTATGCACTCTTTTGTAGGAATACTTTTGACTCTGTTTGCAGTTTACTTTTTATTTCGATTTTCGGACACTCGCTTTACTTCTTCAAAAAGATTTCTAATATTCTTGTATTTGTTTTCTATAGTAATTATTTTTTTTCGTGCTTTATTTCTTTTTCACTCAGAATCCAGTTTGCGATTTTTTGATATAAATATATTTAATAGAGTTTATTTTATCTCTGTTTTTTTTATTCCTCTGATTACGACCTTTGGGTTTCTATTGATGTTGCGTCAAGCAAATACGAAGTAATGCGTCTCTTATTTCAGTTAGTTTGTTAAGATTAATATTACGATTTATGTATGAAGCTATTGCGATTAGAAAACAGATTTTCGTGGGCTGCAATGATGGACTTGTGGGAATAGGACTTGAATTTTTACAGTAAGATTTTTTACAGGTATGGCGATTATGGTAGAAAAAATTTCTGATGGAATGATAGAATTTTTAAAGCTGAAAGGGAATACACCTATCGAAGTGAAATCTATTCTTGAAGAAGCCTCTTCCAGAAAATACTACAGGGTCTCTTATAGAGAGAATAATCTGATCCTTTGTGAAGATAGTAATTTTCAAAGTAGTGGAAAGAATTTTCTTCAAGTACAAAAATTTCTTTTTGAGAATAATTTTTCCGTTCCAAAGATTATCAAAGTCAATGTAGAAAATAAATGGATATTGATGAGTGATGAAGGAGAAGATCTAACGTCTATATCTGAAGAGAAAAAGTTTTTGGATAGAGTACGAGAGGCGTTGGACATTGTATTAAAATTACAGAGGGCGATTCCTATTTCTTTAATTCGGAATAAATCCTTCGATTATAAAAAATTAGAGTTTGAGTTGAATTATTTTCTTATCGGTTTTAAAAAGTTTCGTGATAAACTGGGCTTCAACACATCTATAGAGTTTGAGCTTATAGAATTTCTATATACTGTGAATTCCTACTTAGCCAAGTTTGAGAAAAAAGTTATATGCCACAGAGATTTTCATTCCAGAAATCTTTTGTTGAATTCAGTTGGCTCTGTTTCTATGATAGATTTTCAAGATATGATGATGGGAACTCCACACTATGATTTGGTTAGTATATTGCACGATTCCTATAGACCGATTTCCAAGGAAGCGAGGAATGGTCTATATGAATATTTTAAAGAAAAATCAGAATACAAAAATTATAAATTTAGAGAAGTATATTTTACACAAGCATTACAGAGGTTATTTAAAGCACTTGGAACTTATATAGTTCAGTTTTCTGAGCTTGGTAAAAGCAAATACAAAGAGAGCATAATTCAGTGTTTGATAAATTTAGAAGAGATCATTCAAGAAGGATTTTTTCCTGATACTTTGTATTTGTTTGTAACCGATTTAAAAACAGAACTACAAAATCCTGACTTGTTTGGAAACCAGCAAATATGAAATGCTTTATTCCTGCAGCAGGGTTTGGAAAAAGAATGGAAGAGTTTACGCAAAACCTTCCTAAGCCACTCTTGCCTGTAGCAGGGATTCCGTTAATATACTACGCCTTGTACTATGCATATAGACTTGGGATTCAAGAAGTTGCAATTAATCTTCACTATAAAAGTGAAATGATCTTAGAAGAGTTGAAAAATTTTCACTGGATGACTCTTCGATTTTCAATAGAACAATCTGATATTTTAGGCACTGCCGGTGGAATCAAAACCGCCATTGAAGGAGTGTGGAGAGAGGATGAAAAATTTTTAGTAATCAACCCGGATTCTATTTTTTCTTGGAGTAAAGATTTGGAGTCTATTATGAAGAGCGATTTTGAAGAAGCGCTTTTGTTTTTACTTCCTAATCCAAAAGGGGAAGAATATACCGAATTGAATTTAGTAAACGGGAAAATTTTTTTTGGGGGAGGTGAATATTATTACCCTGGAATTTCTGTTTTGCAAAAAAAAATCCTAAATGATGTGAAACTAAATACTTATTACGATCTATCTACAATATTTAGAAATTTAAGTGCAATAGGGAAGTTAGACGGCATAGTTTTCCCCGGACAAGCAATAGATTTTGGTGATAGTGAGAAATATAGAAAAAACCAAAATGTAGAGATTTTTACAGGTGACGAACTCATCCATTTTGAAAAATTTTATAAGGAAAATAAAAGATATGAATAAAGAAGATTTAGGCTTTTTAGTGCTTTTTTCTGAAGCGGAAATTCAAGAAAAAATTCAAGACATGAGTAGGAAAATTTCTATAGATTATCAAGACAAAGAATTGGTGCTGATTGGAGTTCTGAAAGGAGGGTTTATGTTTCTTTCTGATTTGGTGAAGGGGCTGAGTTTTTTGGCTGAAGTCGATTTTGTAGAAACATATTCTTATACAGGAACAAAATCTACAGGAGTTGTAAAAATCACAAAGGAATTGAAAGGCTCAGTGAAAAACAAACATGTGATCTTAGTCGATGATATTATTGATACCGGTGAGACGATGAATGTGTTGATTGACCATATACAACAAAAAGATCCAAAATCCATAAAAGTAGCAACGATGCTAGTAAAGAAAAGTAAACACAAGATGAAATACCCGGTTGATTATTTTGGTTTTGAAATAGAGGATGATTTTGTAATCGGATACGGGATGGATTTAGACGACAAATATAGAAATTTGTCGTCTATCCAAATTTACAATTCTAAGTAATTATTTTTTTCGATTACGAACTTTGTTTAATAGAATTGGATCGTCTGTCATAATTCCATCCACGCCCATGTTAATGAGTCTTTTCATTTCTGGTTCTTCATTAATTGTCCACACGTGGATTTTAATATTCTGATTTCTTGCAGACTTCATTAAAGATTTTCCGATTGAAAGAATACTCTTCTTGGGTGGTATGGCTAGAGTGTGGGAATGAAAAGAGGAAAGACCTGTAAGATTCAATTTTTGCAGAATCACCCATTTCATGATCTCGTCTTTAGAACCAAACAGAGCAGAATTCGGTAAAAGTTTTCGTAGTTCATTGTTGATGGTTTGCTCAAACGAGCCGACAACTACCTTATCTTCCATTTTGTATTTTTTAATAATGTCGGTAAGTATTTGTGCGGCAACTGTAGAATTGACCTTCACTTCTATGTAGTATTTTGAATTGGGAAGAGCCTCAAAAAAATTATCCAACCTTTCTATTTTAATCCCTTGATCCCTGAACGGAAAAGTTTTTTGTCCATCGGTTGAAAATTTATACCCTGCGTCTAATTTTTGAATTTCAGAATAAGTAAAATCTTTTACTAATCCTTTTGAATTTGTAGTATTTTCAACATCATCATCGTGGATCACTACTAGTACATTGTCCTTGGTTAGGTGGACATCCATTTCCAAGAAATCGGCAAGATTGTTTTCTACGATTTTCTTGCAGGCAAAAAGAGTATTTTCAGGAAAATTCTTTGCTCCACATCTATGAGCAATTCTAAATGTGTCACCTTCAAAAACTTTTTTATTTTCGAGTTTTTCCGGGGCGATCATCGCTAAAGACAAATAGACAATAAGCAGTGCTACTAAGCTAAATATAATTTTATTTTTTGTTTTCATACATACCTACTAAAAAGAAAATTTCAATTGAATGATAAGTTCATTACGTTTTCTGTAGATTCAAAAATTTTTTAAATCTCAGTCTGTATTCTACAAAAAAAGTATCTGAAAATTTTGTCATCTTTTTTCTTTTTTTAGATGAATCAATCAATTAATTACTTTCTTGAATATTCTCCTCGCTTTTACAAAACGTTTGGACCAGTGCTTGGAATCAATCGGGTCATACCCCACACCTTTATTGGAAGAATGCGCAAATTCTTTGTTTGATATAACCACCCCTACGTGTGTAATTTTTGAGCCGTTAGGCGACGCTGAGAAAAAAATTAAATCGCCTGCACGTAGCATTGATTTCTCTACAGGGCTTCCTGATTTTGCCTGACTACCGCTTGAATGAGGAAGAAGTGCTTTCGGTGCTCCAATATTTTTATCAGTAAGAATCGCACCTGTAAATCCAGAGCAATCTATTCCACGTTTACTACTTCCTCCCCAAAGATAGGGAGTTCCTACCCATGGCTTGATCGTTGCTTTTAAATTTGATTCTTTAAGAGTTTCCCATGATTCCTTCGGGGATTTGTCTTCTTCGAGGATTTTAGGAGCTTCTTCTTCATCTATAAAATTTGGAATGAATTCTGGTTCAGGAAACTTTTTCTCTACGGTTTTTCTCGGAATAATTTCTAATTCACTGATTTCTTCAATAACTGTATTCGTTTTTTCAATTTCTTTAATCGTGGTTTTCATTTCTTCGATATTATTTTCGTTGAAATCTGATTTTTCGTGAATAACTCTGAGATTGGTAAAAATTTTGTTAGAATTGGAAACCCTTTGGGTGTTTGGATTGAATTGGATAGCTTTTTTGATTTCTGCTTCTATTGCCTTTGGATTTTTTTTGAATCCGTTAGGCGGAATTGCTTTTAGCAATTTAGGAGCTACTGTATTTAGATCCATACCAGAGCTTTTAGCGAGGATGAGTCCTCTGCCGGCGCTTAAAATAGAAAATCCGTCCCATTTCTTTTGCAGTGCAGTTGTCAAAAATAGCTGACGGATTTGCTCTGGGATTTTTGCTTTACTTGTTTCTTTGTAGTATTCCACCATCATTATAAAATCTTTAATCGAAATATCTTTTGTAGCAACTAGTGGAATCAAGTCTTCCGCAACCTCAAAATCGGCTCCTGCTTTAACAGCCCTGTCCATATATACAATGATTCTTGCAACTTCGATTGGTTGCAGTCCTTCCATCATCGCCCAAGGAATAATTTTCTTGGTGATGTTTGCCAAGTGCTCACTTCCCGGTTCAAAAGAAAGTGCGAGTCTTTTTTTTACTTCGTTTTTAATTAGGAGAGTCTCCTGACCCGTCCAGTCTTCTTTTAGAAGCTCTTCCATAGTTTTTGCGTGGATAGACAGTGAAATAAATAAAAATAGAATAGATAAAAATTTCATGGGAATCTCCTGAAAATAAAATAATTTTGGCTATTTTACAAAATGATTGCACTTATTATATTGGTTTGAAATTCTTTTTACGTAAAGAAAAAAATTTAGTTATTTTAGAAAAATACGTTTATGTCGAGTAGAGATTTTAAGGAGTTTTTTGGAGACCCTCTTAATTGTGATGAGGATTTGATCGCTATAGGTGGAGATTTTAGTGTCGATAGACTTTTGTATGCTTATACACATGGGATTTTTCCTTGGTCAGAAAATCCGATTCAGTGGTTTTGTTTGGATCCGAGGGCAGTATTCGATATTCAAAATGTACATTTTTCAAAAACAGTGTTAAGAAAAATCCGACAAAATAAATATTGCATTACTTACAATCTTGCTTTTACGAGAGTAATGGAAAACTGCGCTATTAGAAAAAATGAGCCTACGTGGATTACATCCGGTTTTGTAAAAGGGTACAGTGAACTTCACTTAAAAGGATACGCACATAGCGTTGAGGCATGGGACGAAGAAGAAAATCTAGTAGGTGGGGTATATGGAATTGCAATCGGAAAATTATTCGCAGGAGAAAGCATGTTTTCTTTTCAGCCGGATGCAGGAAAGGTAGCGCTCTATTATTTATTTGAAGCACTAAAAAAAGATCAATTTTGTCTATTCGATACGCAACAATTGAACGAGGTTACTTGGAATCTTGGAGCTTTTGAAATAACTAAGAATGAGTATTTGAATGCTTTGAAAGAAGCCGTGAAAATTCCATACAAATGGGAACTCAAATAAAATCGTGTGCCTGAATTTTTGTTGTTGAGCGAAACTGTAAAATATGTCCTAAAAGTTTTTACAATTCTATTTAGGACATATTTTTAATGAATACAAATCACATGTCAAATTCTTTTTGAGTAACCTTCCCTTTTGGATCAAATGTAAGTTTAATAAATTTTGCACCTTCAGTGGTTGCAGGTTTTTCTTTTAGAGTTTGGTAAGAATTTTTTTGATAGGTAGTAGAGATGAACCACCATGTCCAAACTGATCCGTTTTGAGTGTTGCTTTCTTCTGTTGGAGTTCCGAGTAGGGCTTGGATTTTTACTTTGGAATCTCCTACTTTTATCATATCTACTTCTATATTTCTAAGATCTGTGTTATCGTGAACAGCAGGTCTCGGAGTGTCTTTTTTATCTGAAGAACACTGAGTTAAAACAAAGCCTAAAACAGTGAAAAGACAAATAGGTAAGATTAGTTTTTTCATAAAAATTTTCCTCTTGCGCAGTAATATTGACATAAGTTTATCGAATATTCAGACTGTAAACAGAAAAAGGAACAATAAAAAATTTATTGCTTGATTGTAAAATACAGTTCTTTAATTAAAAAATAAAATAAAATAAAATAAAATAAAATAAAATAAAATAAAATAAAACAAAACAAAACCTTATTAGTAAGTATGATATTCAAATTATAAAAGAGAGAGAAATTGGAAAAAGAAATATTTAAAATTTTAGAAGAGATAGGCGAAGACCCAAACAGGGAAGGATTGCAAAAAACTCCTAAGAGAGTAGAGGAGTCTTATAAATTTCTTACGAGTGGTTATAACGCAAATATTCAAGAGGTGGTAAACGATGCGATCTTTCATGAAAAAGCAGAAGGCATGGTTCTTGTAAGGGATATCGAAATCTACTCGCTTTGCGAGCACCATCTCTTGCCTTTTTTTGGGAAAGCCCACGTAGCCTATATACCAAACAAAAAGATCATTGGGATTAGTAAGATTCCGAGAATTGTAGATATATTTTCGAGAAGGCTGCAAGTTCAAGAAAGACTCACCGATCAGATTGCAAATGCTCTTCAAGAAATTTTGCACCCACTCGGAGTAGGGGTAGTTATCAACGCAAAGCATCTGTGTATGATGATGAGAGGAGTTCAAAAGCAAAATTCAGAGCTATTCACTTCGAGTTTACTTGGTGCATTTAGAAATAACCCTGATACAAGAGCAGAGTTTTTAGATCTTATAAGAACAAGTTCTTAAAAAAAAGTTTCTGAAATAGGAAGAGGGTATTTTTGAGTTTGCGGGTTTTTTGTACCCGCAAAAAATTTATTTATTTACTCGTTCGACGTAGCTCAAGTCTCTAAGATCGACTTTAATTACATCCCCTTGCTTCACAAAAATCGGTACTAAAATCTCGCCACCTGTTTCAAGTGTGACTCTTTTCAGCGCTGTACCTGAAGTGTCTCCTTTTAGTCCTTCTTCTGCATAAGTGATTTCTAAGACTGCAAAGTTAGGTGGAGTTACTCCGATTGGCTTTCCTTCATAAAAAGAAACTTCTACTTGAGTTTCTTCTTTCATGAATGGGAGAATGTCTTCAACGTATTCTATGGGGATGTGGATTTGCTCGTAATCGTTTACATCCATAAATACAATGCTGTCGCCTTCTTTGTAACAATAGGTCATATTTCTTTTTTCTAGTTCTACGCTTTCGAGTTTTTCAGCAGCTTTGAATGTTCTTTCAATCGAAGAGCCTTTGATTATACTTTTTAGTTTTGTCCTGATAAATGCGCTTCCCTTTCCGGGGTTTACGAATTCACTTTTGATAACCGAGTACAAATCATTTTCTACTTTTAAAACCATCCCTTTGCGAACTTCTGTAATTCCGAGTGTCATTAAATTTTTCCGTTAATTATTTGTTGTTTAGAATAGGACTTTTTTAGTTAAAGTCATTGTCAAGAGAATTATGGGAAATCTCCCTAAGCATAGGAAAGAAGAGTCTTTAGAAAATTGGTCTGACTGGAAGTGGCAGTTACAGAACAGGATTCGAACCTTGGATGATTTGGAAAAATGGGTTAGCCTTTCCAATGAAGAAAAAAAAATCTTTTCCAAAGCCAAAGAGAACTTTGATTTTGCGGTAAGCCCGTACTATCTGTCTTTGGTTCAGCCTAAAAATAAAAATTGTCCAATACGAAAACAAATTATTCCAAATAAGGGAGAATTGCTCCGAGAAAAATTTGAAACAGAAGACCCCTTAGGTGAAGAGGCTCATTCACCCGTGAAAGGAGTGACCCACAGGTATCCAGATAGAGCTTTATGGTATCTTTCTCACAACTGCCCTGTATATTGCAGATTTTGCACAAGAAAAAGAAAGGTCTCCAAATCTACTCAAACTCCGGGCTTTTCCGATTGGGATTGTGCACTACAGTATTTCAGAAAAGAAAAAAAAATCAGAGAAGTGATTCTTTCAGGTGGAGATCCGTTATCGCTTTCGGATAACCAGCTAAACTATATTTTAGAAAAGTTAAAATCTATTTCCCATATCAACCAAGTTCGAATACATACCAGATACCCGGTGACTCTTCCCATGAGAATCAACGATGCGTTATGCGACATTCTATCAAAATATTTCCCTTTATTTATCGTGACTCATTTCAATCATAAAAATGAATGCACTGAAAGCTCTCGCCTCGCTGTTAAAAATCTAATAACAAAGGGACACGCTACGGTTTTAAATCAAAGCGTACTATTAAAGGGAGTCAACGATTCAGAAAAATCTTTAGTTGAATTATTGTATACTTTGACGGGTATGGGGATAAAGCCATACTACCTTCATCAATGCGACGAGGTATTTGGTTCTTCTCATTTTAAAGTTCCTATTTCCAAGGGGCAAAAACTTATGAAAAAGATCAGAGGGTATGTGAGCGGAATATCTGTTCCTGTTTATACTGCCGACTTGACAGGAGGGGGAGGGAAGATTCCAATTCCTACAAATTATTTAGTAAACGAGGATAAAGAATTCTATATTTTCTCGAATTATAGGGGTAAGAAATATAAGATAAAAAAATAATATTTTTTAAAATATATTAATGAATTGACTAAAGAATTCGACCTCGTATTGTAGAGGAGAAAGAGTAAATTTTTTTGGGAGATTTTGTATGTGGTTAAAATTGGGGGACACCGAAATTATCAATTTAGACTATGTCTCAACTATAAAGAAAAATCAAAAAACTCCTTCTATAGAAATCATCTACCACGATCTGAACAATATAAAATCTCTTCCATTTTCAAATACTGAAGACAGGGACAAAGCCTTCCAAGCTATTATGGAAAATCTTTCTCGGATGCGGCTTTTTTTTGAATGAGATGGAAAATCAAACAATACTTCCAATCTACGGTATTGCAGAAGAGCTTGAGAATATTCAATCCTCTAAACCGTTTCAAATTATTTTTTATGGATCTAGAGAAAGAGGAGACTATTCAGAAATTTCAGACTATAATTTTTATTTGATTGCCTCATCTGTTGACCAGTTGAGAAGCGAATTTATCCAATCAATTAATAAATCTTTGAATTTGCTTGAATCTATTTCTACTGTGAGTTTAATTTCTACCGACCCTGAATCATTTAGAACTCGTATAAAATTATTTGAACCGTGTGCGATTCACATTGCAGAAACCGGAAGAGTTTTTTTTGGATCGGGAGAGTTTGGAGCCATACACAAAGATTGGATTTTTCAGAAGGCTAATTGTTCTATTGATTTCGGAAAATTATTGAGTTTTATGAAAAATAGATTAGCTTTCTTTTTGAGGCTAACCTCTAAAAATCCAAAAGAAGAGATCACCCGGTTGGAGAGAGTCATTGCCTACCATATTCAGATTTGGTGCATGGAAAAAATTCCGGATATTTCTGTAGAAGAGTTAATCACCTTAGATATTCCATCCAGAATAAAACCTCTGATTGAGAATTTGTATGCAAAAGAAATGGACGAAGATATAGAAAATCTATTGGCACTTTATACTCAAATCTATGGGTTAAAAAGAATAGTAAGATTTTCCATGCAAGACTCAGGTATGAATATTAAGGGATTGAATAAACTATCTATCGCATTAAAAGAGCTTAAAGCAGTTCCAAGGTTTCAGGATAAAATCCACCGACAGAATTGAACTTTACGAATAGTTCAGGTAGGAAATTTTTTTTTTTGGATTTTATTCATCATAAATATTTTGCCGATACTTGAAATAAGGAAATAAAAAATCAGATAATGTCTGAAGATAAAAAAGAACAGGTAGTTTTCCATTACGGACGCAGAAAAACTGACCTCGCCCCGGGATTTTTGGTAAAGGAGGGCGGGAAATATTATGTCAAAGCCGGACATTTAGTCGATTTAAACAACCAGCTAAAAAAGCTGTCCATGCTCATGGATGTATCCAGATCCATAATGGCCGAAATAGATTTGGATTCGCTTTTGAAATTAATTATTCAAAATGTAACTAAAGTGATGAGTGCAGACAGGTCCACTTTGTTTTTGGTAGATAAAAAAACAGGAGAGCTTTGGTCAAAAGTTGCCCAAGGTGCATCAGTCATTCGTCTCCAAACTGGTGAGGGAATCGTTGGACATGTAGCGAAAACCGGAGAGACCGCAAATATTTCAGATGCGTACCTGGATAATAGATTCAACCAAGACTTTGACAAGAGATCGGGGTATAGAACAAAGACTATTTTGTGTATGGCTATAAAAAATCCGAAAGGAGAAATTATCGGAGCCATACAGGTATTAAATAAGTTAGACGAAACCCTATTCTCACATGAAGACGAAGACCTTCTCGGTGCGTTTAGCTCTCTTGCTGGGATTTCTTTGGAGAACGCAAGGGCGTATGAGGAACTGGAGCAAGAAAAAAATTCTCTTGAAATCAAAGTCCAAGAAAGAACAAAAGATTTAGACCTCGCAAAGAAAAAATCGGAAGAATTACTTTTGAATATTTTACCTTTGCAGGTTGCAGAAGAGCTGAAGCAAAACGGAAAAGCAAATCCGAAAAGGTTTGAGTTTGTTACTGTACTCTTTACTGATTTCAAGGGATTTACAAAAGTTGCAGAAAAGTTAGACCCTGAGTCTTTAGTATCTGAATTGGATAAATGTTTTTTCTATTTCGACGAAGTTATGGAAAGATTTCACCTTGAGAAAATCAAAACTATTGGAGACAGTTATATGTGTGCCGGTGGGATTCCAAAAAAGAATAGAACAAATCCGGTAGATGCGATTCTTGCTGCCTTAGAAATCAGAAATTTTATGAATCAGATGAAAGAAATCAAAGAGGCAATAGGTGAGCCTTTTTGGGAGTTGAGGATTGGCGTGCATACGGGACCTGTAGTTTCAGGTGTGGTAGGAAAGGTAAAATTTGCTTATGATATTTGGGGAGATACTGTAAACACTGCGAGTAGAATGGAGTCGAGTGGAGAGACTGGAAAAATCAATATATCTGAATCAACCTACAATCACGTAAAAGATTTCTTTGTATGCTCTTATCGAGGGAAGGTTTCCGCAAAGAACAAGGGTGAAATCAACATGTATTTTGTAGATGGAATCCAAAAAGAATTGTCTGTTGACGGAAAAGGAGAAATTCCAAATTCACTATTTAAAGAGAAACACAAACTACTTGGGTTGAAATAAATATATATTATTAACTTTTCTTATCTTCTTCTGTTTCTGACCATTTTTGGTTTACAAAAGCAATTAGTAGAATTATAAAACCGAGAGATAGTAAAAAGATCGCTTTATATAGAGTTGACTCACCCGATAGATCAGAAAAAATAACTTTCAAAGAAGTCCCGACTAAAACAATAGAGCCAAATATTCGAAATACGGTATTTTTTGTGTATGACCCCCATAAAAATATGACTAAAGAATACAATATCCAAGAAAATGAAATTGCCGATCCCTTTTCCAAGAATTTTAATTCGTAGGCAAACCAAGTGTTTTCGATTTGGATTGTCAACAACCCTCCAACAATAATATGTGAAACAATTGCAAAAATTAAGGAAAAGTCGTTTGGTGGCATTTTTGCAATTCTAATTTTTTGAGATTGGGTATTTCGATTTAATCTGTCAAGAGACAGGGAGATAGAAAAACCCAAAGTTGCAATAGCTATCCATACCAATCCTCCCAGGTTCAAAAAAGGAATATATCTTAATCCAAACCATTCCACCCATTCTACGTTCCAAGCATTCAAATACCAGTATATAGAAATGATAGCATACACTGCCATACTTAAAATTATCCCTAATTCTTCTTTGAGGTAATAACTGACAAGATAAAAAACGGAAACTATAAAAGTCCAAATAAAAGCATTGATTACAAAATTCATTCCTTTTGTTGTGAAAAGTTTCCCAAGGTCATTTCCGGAAATAGCGATAAGTGCAAGCCCGATGATAAAGTAGAGCAAAGCAGGAAGTTTTGAACTCGTATTTTTAAAATAGAAAAAAACAGAGGTACCCAAAAATACAAAACCTGTCGTAATAAGAGGAATAGAGTATGAAACATGAATAGACTTAAAAATAAAAATTGACCAAAAAGTAAAACTCAAACCGTTTAAAATACCCAAATACAAATTAGCAATATCTAATCTTTCTTTTTTAAAAGTTGTAAAAATCACCCCTGCCATATAAACAAAAAAGAAAGAAGACAGGTAGAAAAAAGGCTCTCCCCAGCTTTCCGGTTTAAAGAATTTATAATACGTTGTATATACTACTAAGGTTGCAAAGAAAGAAATGAATTTCATTTCTAACCAAATCTTAGTAGAGCTTAAATACATGGCTACAATGTTTAAAATTAAAACAAAACAAAATAATAGAAAAATTTGGCTTGGCTCTGCGTGAATGATAATTGGTGTCAGTAAACCTCCGATCAAACTTATATTGGACAACACTCTCAAATCGAATTTGAATCCAGTGAATAGGATGATTGAAGATAGAGTAATCATTGAGATCAATAGAGTGTTGACCGACCATTGAATTTTAGAAGAAAAGCTGGAATATGCAAATGTAGCGTATAAAAATCCGGCTCCAAGTCCGGCAATAATTTCCCCAATCGTTTCCTTTTTTTTTTGATAAAGCGTAAAGCCAAAAAATAATCCGGAGACCCCAAGTACAAACCCAAGTGCAATTTTTGCTTCTTCAGGAATCCATCCTTCTTCAAATCCGATTTTTAAAATTGTTAAGAATGCCAAGAATATGAAAAGTACTCCGATTAGCCCTATCCAGTTTTTTTTAAGCATAAAAGTTCCCTGTTGCAAGATTTGATTTATAATTTTTATAATACATAAGATAAAGGATTTCTATAAGTGAAAGTAATTTTTAGAATTTATGAAAAAATTATTTACTAACTGAGCTTAACTGAATTGAAGATTATTTATAAACCAAAAAGCTATAATCAAACACCAAATTAGTTTTAACCCGGTAGACAACAAAAACCCAATAAATGAGTAAAATGCAATTTTAAAGGCATTTTGAAAATCTTCTTTATTTGCAATTAATTCACCCATTAATGCACCTAAAAATGGACCAAGGATTATTCCCCATTGACCAAAAAAAATACCTACAATCGCGCCAATTAGTGCTCCTCTTTCTCCAAATTTTGTTCCACCTTTATTTTTTACTGCTAGGCTTGGTAAGATATAGTCAAAAATAGAAAGTAATAGAGTTACGATAGCAGTTATGATTAAAAAGTTGTTACTAAATTGGATATAGTTTGTAAATGTTGCTATAAATAATCCAGCCCATGCGATAGATGGGCCGGGCAATACAGGTAAAAAACTACCAAAAATTCCAACGAATATTAGTAGTCCTGATACAATAATAAGGAATATATCCATTGAGGTTAATAATTAGAACTTTTATTTTTTTAGTTGTTTGTGTCAAAGAGAAAAACTGTCCACTATAATAGACCAATACGACATAAACCAGTGACTTAAGAAAAGTCCAGCACTTAAACACAAACTGTTAGGGTCCAGAAACACAACGAACATAGAGGTTAGAACTTTTACTGAAGGGGATCGAGCTGCCATCATCGAAGTTGACGAGCCAAGCATTGGCAGTAACAGTCGACGTAGTAGAACTCCAATAATCGTCACTGGAAGCTGTATTTGGGAAATAACTTACGTCTATAACAGGACTAGTTGATTTATTTGTATCCACTATGGTTTTAAATTCATTTACATTCGGTAACCTCCAGAATTTACCAGCTAAACTTAGTCCGGTGCAAGTGCTAATTGCATCAGTCCAGGTCTTTTTAATTCCAACACCACTACAATCTAAGCCACTCTGTCCGATACTACACTTCTGCCAGACAAGTCCTGTTGCATTATCTTTGATCGTACCATCTCCATTATCTGTAAAGTTACTCGTATAATTTTTAGTTGGTCCAGAAACACAACGGACCGAATAGGTAGTAGTCTTAGCGGTTCCACTCACAGCACCACCAGTAAATTGGATGTTCCATGCTTGACTTGTATTAACCGCGTGCACACTAGAACTCCAATAATAGCCAGCAGCTGTATTTGGAAAATAACTTACCTCTATAGAAGGGTTATCTTTACTATAATCAGGTAGTGTTTCTAACTCTTGTCTAGTCGGCAGTCTCCAAGTCTTACCTGCAAGACTTAGACCGCTACAAGTGCTGATTGCCGTGTCCCAGTCATTTGAATTTATAGTACCACCGCTACAGTCTGATCCGGTTTGACCGACGCTACACTTCTGCCAGATTAGTCCTGTTGCGTTATCTTTAACCGTCCCATCTCCATTGTCAGTGTAACTCCGACTTACACCAGTTTGACTTTCTCCATCATCGCCAACTGCGTATGAAATCTGTTGCCCTGTTTTTAAAGGCAGGTAGCTAAATATTCCAGTCAAGACTTCACTACTTGTCATCCCTGATCTCACCGCAATTGCCTTGATAGTCTTGCCTGCTAGTGACCAGATATTTTCTAGTGCGCTTGAATATATAGTAGAGTTCGATGTTGGATTTGTTCCATCTGTGCTAAAGTGGATTGTAGCTCCGGGCGTGGTAGTAGAAATTTCTATATTGGACAAAGTAGTTTTATTCCCGCTAGAAGGATTAAATCTAGGAGTGGCTACAATTCCTAAATAAGGTATGAGTCCGCAAAACGGAGAATCATCCATAAGAATATGCTTTATGATATTTGTATTTCTATAAGCCTCTGACTCAGGGTCACACGGGCTATTTAATTTTTGATCCTGACAATTAAACAGGTAAAAAAATATTCCAAAAAATAAAAAGAGATTCGAGGCTTTTTTGAGGTATTCTCTTAAAAATTTCATTTGTTCAAGTTTCAATGCGATACTCCAATGCAATTTTACCATATTATACTACATTAGCATTAGTTATCAACTAAATATTTTAGTATGCTGAAATTCCTCTTAAAAATAGAAAGAAAAAAAATCATATTTTTTATCTATATTTAACATTTTATCTTTTGATGATAACAATGCCTCTAATTTTGGAAAAATAAAAAAAGAATTAGAAATGCAAGGTAAAATAATTGGCCCTATGGATTTATTATTATCCGCAAAAGCTAAAAAATATTTAACGATTCTTTCAATCTCGGTAGCTTATTGTCTTTTTCGGAAAGAATTGGTTTTTCGATTTTCCAGTCGATAGAAAGCTCCGGATCATTCCAGATAATTCCTCCCTCGCTTTCTACGTTGTAGAAATTATCCACCTTATATAAAAATTCTGTATTTGGCTCTAAAACTAGATATCCGTGAGCAAATCCGGGGGGTACCAACAGGGTTAAAAAATTTTCTTCTGACAACTCTATTCCAAACCATTTTTTAAAAGTTGGAGATTTTTGACGAAGGTCAACTACTACATCCAATACAGAGCCTTTTATTACTCTTACTAATTTTGTTTGGGCGTAAGGTGGCTTTTGATAGTGAAGACCTCGAAGTACTCCAGCTTCATTGGATTTCGCGTGGTTGTCTTGAACGAAAGAATAGTTTATTCCTTTGTCTTGGAATTTTACAGTACTGTAGCTTTCATAAAAAAAGCCTCTATCGTCTTTAAATACTCTCGGCTCTATGATATACAGGTCTTGGAATTCGGTAGGATTAATTTTCATTGGCTATTCTCATCAGATATTGCCCGTAACCGCTTGTTTTTAGAGGCTCTGCAATTTGTAAAAGTTTTTCTTTGGAGATATAATTTTTCTTGAATGCTATCTCTTCTATACAGCCAATTTTTAACCCTTGTCTTTTTTCGATTACTTCTATAAAATTGGATGCTTGCAAAAGTGAGTCATGGGTTCCGGTGTCAAGCCAAGCAGTTCCTCTTCCAAGTAGCTGGACTTTTAGTTCATTTTTACTTAAATACACTTTGTTCAAATCTGTAATTTCCAATTCTCCCCTATCGGATGGTTTTAGTGATTTTGCGATTTTGCAGACATTTTTATCATAAAAATACAATCCGGGCACTGCATAGTTTGACTTTGGAGTTTTAGGTTTTTCTTCTATTCCAATTACTTTTTTATTTTTATCAAACTCCACTACACCGTATCTTTCCGGGTCGTTTACGTAGTATCCAAAAACCAAACCTCCATCTTGAAGTTTAGAGGAATGTGTCAACATCTCCTGCAAACCGTGCCCAAAAAAAATATTGTCTCCAAGAATCAAACAAGAAGTATCATCGCCCAAAAAATCTTCTCCTATGATGAAGGCTTCTGCAAGACCATTAGGCGAAGGTTGGATTGTGTAGGAGATTTCTATTCCAAGTTCTTTTCCATCTCCGAGTAAAGACTGAAACAGAGGGCGGTCTTGTGGGGTAGAGATGATTAGAATTTCTCTTATCCCTGCGAGTAAGAGTGTTGATAGAGGATAGTAGATCATCGGCTTATCGTAAACAGGCATTAGCTGCTTACTCACGACTTTTGTAGATGGGTAAAGTCGTGTACCTGAACCACCTGCAAGTATAATCCCTTTCACTATTTCCCTCTGGCAATCCCACCTACGCGAGGGAGAGTGACTTCTTTGTTTTCAGTTTTATAGATAGATACAGCTTGTTTTGGTAGAGAAGATTTTCTCCATTCAAACCAAGAGCCTTGGTAGGTATGAACATCTTGGTAGCCGCATTCTTTGAGCATGAGCGCAATTAGGCAAGACCTGGCACCATTATAGTCATAGATTACAGTCGTTCTTTCCGGCATGAATGGAAATCCTAAAAGTCTTTTATTGAATGTAAACTTATCGATTACCATTCCCTCTGAATCATAAAGGCTCGTCCAATCCCACAGAAAAGATCCGGGTAGCCTTCCGCATAACGTCCCTTGTTCGGGGCTGACAAGTCGTGGAATCTGACCTTCGTATTCTGCTTGTGTTCTGGTATCAAAGATTTGCAGCTTAGTAAGATTTTTTTCCATGAAACTCTTATCTACAACTCCTTGGATTGTTTTTGCCTTTTCGTTTACTTCAGGGTCGATGATTTTTGTTCCTTTTTCTTTGACTCCGGCGACGGGCCATTTTTTGGCTAAGATGTAGGTCTCTTTAAATCCTACTCCCCTTAAAAAAAGAACCATTCTTGCTGCGTGCATCCCCATCCCTTCATCAAAAACAATGATTCGTGTCTTTTTCTCTTCACTCACTAAATTTAAAATATATTTTAGAGGGCAAAATATCTTTTTTTGAGACTCCGGATCGGATCCAAACGCTTTTTTTATAAAGGGAAAATGGTAAGCTCCCTTAATTGTTTCTTCTTCATAAGCCTGTAGGCTTCTGCAATCTATTATAAAATCAGATGACTCTATTTCGGGTTTTAAAAAATTCCAATCGGACAAAACTTTTTCCTTTCTTTAAATTACTCGCAAATTTCTAATGCTAGTGTCAGGTATTTATTACCCGTATTTTTATGTTATTTTTTTTTGAAAAAATTTACTATGAGACATAAGAAATTTTACTACAGTTATATTTTTTTTCTTATATGGATATTTATTTTTATAGATTCTTGTAAAACTCATATAGAAAGCGAGAAATTGTTTGAAGAAGATTCAGTTGAAGTTCAGATTCAACCAGAGTGGATTTTGAAAAATTTGAATTTAGTCTTATATCAAAAAATTCAAAATCCTATTCAATTTCGTCTTATTGCCATTTTG
Organism: Leptospiraceae bacterium; assembly: GCA_015075105.1. NCBI lineage: Bacteria > Pseudomonadati > Spirochaetota > Leptospiria > Leptospirales > Leptospiraceae > Leptospiraceae bacterium. The sequence continues at coordinate 215,760 of JABTUZ010000001.1, forward strand.
TACAGAGCGTCATATTCAAAAAAATCAAATATACTTAGAGTTTCATTTCACCCGATTTGGAAAAAAGTCTTTCGCGTCGGCGGGAAGGATTTACCTCATACAGCAAGGATTCTGGATCGAATAGATACGTTTTTGGTATCTGTTTCCCTGAACGAAAAAAATGAGCCAAGTTTTTATTCTGTCTATCTAGAAACTGAAAAAAAGATAGTTCAATACGACAAAAATAAATACCCGCTTTTTTCACTCGATAAATTTTTGGGTGAATCGATTCCTTTGACAATTCATATAACCCTTGATTCAGAAAAAGGATTTCAATACCCGGGATTTCGACAAGAAAGATATTCCAATCTACCTTTGAAAATTCAAACACGCACTGTAAGTGAAGGAAAAATTGTAGTTGGACTTAGAGAGTTGGCGGTCGATGAGCCAAACAGCTCTCTCCCTTTGGGGTATTTTACAAAGGATGTTTGGAGCGAATACTATATGGACTCTTTTTTTCAGACTGCAAAAATTTACAAATTTGAAATTTCTAAAAATAGCCCGTTACTTTGGCCATAGCAAAATCCGATAATAGAAATGTATGCAAAAAAGATTGTTATTTTTTTGTGGGATTTTCTTTTTTTTTATTCAAGAAATTATTTCCATAGATTCTAATTTTAAGAAATTTATCGAATTGATTCAATCTAAAAATTCTTTCTTAGGAAATAATGAAAATTTATTTCAGAATAAACAAATCCAAGTTCCAAAGAATTGTCAATTTCGTTTACAAAAGAAGATCGAAACCGCAAATTATTTTTATTTAGATTGTGGAGATAGACAGTATAGGAATTTTTTATATTTTGGACAATACGAAAATCAAGGGGAGATTATTTCGTTCCAATTTACAAAAAATGAAAAAATTGGAACAAGAGAATATTCAATTGTAACAAAATTGCAAATTCAAAAAAATCCCGAAAAGCAAATTTCAAAAAACTCGAACTTATATTCTTTTATTCAAGGTGTAATAAAAAAAGATTCATTGTTATTGGAAAACCTAAAAAATCAATATATCTATTTTGATAAAGATTGCCCTTTGGAATTTGCGTACAAAGATTCTGACTTTCACTGGGAAAAAATAGATATGTACAATTTTAGAATATCTTGTTTGGAGCCGGAAAATAGTTTTGTGGTCTCATTAAAAATGATGAAAGATAGAGGTGAGTTTATTGGAAAACAATTATTGAAACAAGGTAAGCTGATTCATGTGAGGTTAAAATTTGATAGTATCTCCGATTTGGGAATACATTGGAAAAACTTTGAAACCATTCCTTAAAAATATTGTATCGCAATTTTTTTTCTATTTTGTTGTGTTTGGAATTTTTTTAGGCGAAGCGTGGGCAATAGAAATTTCAAGTTCACTTGTTCAAATTGAGTCATTACAAAAAATGAATAATAATATACACTTAAAGAAAGGTGTTGGTTTTGTTATCGATAAAAATCGGATATTGACCAATCTGCATACAGTGAAAGACTCAGACAAAATTTCTATCAAAGGTTTAGGTGAAAAAAAATATCTTTCTGCAAGAATTGAATTTTCAGGGTATGATTGTGATCTCGCAATTTTAAAAACTTCTGATGAGAAATTCTTTTATGGAAAGAAAAAAATAGAAACCAACTTTAACTCTGAAATTTCTACAGGCTTAGTGGAGATCATCGGTATTGAAGAAAACCTTTTAAAAAAATATTCTGGTCAAGTACAAGGAGTTCGATTTGAAAGTTATGGTTACTTTGGTATTGATTTTCATAAAATTATTGAGACAGGATTTGAAATAAAAGAAGGTTTTTCCGGTTCTCCCGCATTTATAGAAAATCAATTTGTAGGAGTTGCATTTCAGACTTCAAAAATGAAGTCCAGAATTATCCATAGAGACGTAGTCGCCCATTTTCTAAAAGATATTGAAGACGGAGTGTACGACGGGTTTGTTGAGTTAGGTTTTCGCTTTCAAATAAGGGCTTCTCAAAATACGAAAAATTATTTTCGTATACCAAAAAACCAGACAGGTGTATTTATTACTTCTACAGTGAAAACTTCGGGTTTTGAAAAATTTCTTCAACCAAAAGATTTTCTTTCAGAAATAGATGGAGTTCCAGTTAGCGATGAGGGTTTGTTGAATTCAAGAGCTATCTTGGAAATTTTTGAAAAGAAGTATGTGGGAGACTTAATCAAACTTCGTTATTTCAGAAACGGAAAATCAATACAAAAAATTCATAAATTGCAAAAGCCATATATTTTTGATTTTTATAGAGATAGAGAAAAAGTTCAGATCCATTGCAATGGAATAGAGTTAAGAGAAATGGGCAGGGACACAATTGATTTATACAGAGAAGATTTCGCAAGTTCTTTGGCGTATTACTATCTGTACCGAATTCAAGACAGTTTGGAAAACTTTTCCGATACAAAGGATTTTGTTTTCACGAATATTTCGACTGGTTTTAAAAGGAAAGAAAGAGATGAATACGAGAATGGAATTATAGAGTCTATAAATTCTGTTGTTCCTGAAAATTATCACAATATCGAAAAAATTTGCAAGGACAAAAAAAATCAATTTATTCAGATAAAGTTCATAGGAATAAACCTTCCGATGGTGTTAAAAAATCCTAATTTTGCTAACCCATGAAACTTCTATTTCAAATTGTAATCTGTATTTTAATTGAAATATCGCCTAACGTATATGCAAAAGAATTACCGGAAGAATTGGAAGTTTCTGTATATTACAGAAATTTTTCTCACCAAAACTCATGGGAAAAATCTTTTTTAAAACAAGAGAAGGCTCATGCAATTCAAATAAATCGCAACCAGTTTTTGGTAATTGCATCGCAAAACAGCCACGTTGAATATGCTGAAATTCTGTCCGATTCAGGAAAATCCAATACTAAGCTGCAATTAATTGCCTTTGACCCAGATACAGGGCTTTCTCTTTTTGATTCAAGTCCATTTGTCGTTTCTTCAAAAATATTTCAATTAGATCAATTTGATTTTGATATATGCAAAAAAAAAATGAAAGAAGATTTTACGAGCTATGGTGAATCTGAATTTTTTTTTAAAGGGTATTCATCTAAAGGCTTTGTAAGAGACAAAGAAAATACAATTTTGTATAAATATAAAAACTACAATTGTGGAATACAATTTGGCTCTAAACTTTTCGATTTGGAGTATTTGCGAGAATTTTACAAAAAGAAAAAAAAAGGAAGAATTTTTTTTCATCCGGGTTTTTTGGTAAAGTTTAATTTGTCAGAAGATGAAAAAGAATTTTACTTTGGAAAAAAATTAGACGGGGTTGTAGTCGAGAAAATATACCCTGGTTTTGGTCCTATTGGATTATTGCAGCCGCAAGATGCAGTTATAGAAGTCAATGGGGTCACTCTGCAAGGCAATCCAATAGAAAAGAAAAGAAAATTTTTTCAGTCAATATTGTATTCAAATAAAAAATTCAGAAAAAAAGACGAGCCTGTGAATTTAACTATTCGCAGAAATAAAAAAACAATTACACAAAAGTATTTCTTAAAACATTATTCGGATGAAAACTTTTTAATTCCTGAAAAATTTGAAAATGAGAAAAGACTATTTTTTATAGAAGGGGGTTTGGTTTTTTCAGAACTTAGCGGTGCTTACTTGAAAGAATCAGGAAAGGACTATCGAAGAAAATCTCACAAAAAATTATTGTATATTTACGAATTCTATAAATACAAATCTCACCCGTTTAGAAAAAGAATCGTAATTGTCAATCGTATTTTACCGGATGATTTTAATATAAATATGAGAAACTTAGAAGACGAAATGGTTCAAAAGGCAAACGGAGAAAATGTTATTTCTCTAACTCACCTTTTTGCCATTTTTCAAAGGGCGAAAAGTGAAATTTTATTAGAATTTTCAAATGGTGAATTTTTTGTTTTTAACAAAGAAGAGATTTTTTTAGTGAATGAAAACATCAAAAAACTTTACTCTTTGAATCACTTGAGTAATATTGTAGAATGAGATAAAAGTTATGAAATTGAATTTGTTAATTGTTGAAGACCATGAACCTATTAGAGAATTGTTTCAAGCCTTTCTTGGAGAAAAGCACAATTTAGAATTTGCTTCCACCGGTACGGAGGGACTTCAATTGGCTTCTGAAAAAAATTATGATCTTATCATTTCTGATTTGAATTTACCTGAGTTAGAAGGGTTGGAAATGATGCAAAAACTTCGAGAAAAGGATATAAATACTCCATTTGTAGTTATAACCGGACACAATACAATGAAAAATGAGTTAGAATCATTTCGGCTTGGTGCATTGGATTTCTTAGTAAAACCTTTTGGTTTTGATGCAATATCAGCAATCTTAGAAAAATTTCAGAAGAATTTTTTTATAACTGAGAAAAAAAAATTAATGGGGTACCATTATTTACAATCAAGAAAAAGCTCGTTTATTTTGAATTCAGTTATGAGCGAAATCCAAAACTATGTAAAAATTATACTTAATGAAGTAGAGAACTTGCCGAGCGTGTCTAAAAATGATATTTTAGTTTTGAAGGTTATTCTATTTGAACTTCTTGCTAATGCAATAGAGCATGGAAATGCAGGGATCGGGTATGATGAAAAGCATGAGCTTATGAAAAAAGAAGAAATAGAGTATATGAATTATATTGACTCTATCTGTGCTAAAAGTAATAAAAAAGTAAAAGTAGAAATTTGTTACTCTTCGGCTGAAGTTGAAGTAAGCATAGAAGATGAAGGAGATGGATTCGATGTAGAATCTGTCCCTGATCCTAGATTAGACCCGATGAAAAATCTTCTTTCCGGAAGAGGAATTTTTATTACAAGACTAAATATTGATAGCCTTACCTATAATTCCAAAGGAAATAAAGTTAAGGCAATTAGAAAATTAAAGTAAAAATATTTTAGAAGGCTAATGAATTGATAACCATATACTGTGATGGAGCTTCAAAAGGAAACCCGGGACCGGCATCCATTGGAGTTAGTATAAAATCAGGAGATACAGAAATTTTCTCTATTTCTAAATCGATTGGAATAAAAACCAATAATGAAGCAGAGTGGAAGTCTTTAATAGCCGGATTAGAAAAGGTTATAGAATTAGGCGAAAAAAAAATCAGCGTCTTTATGGACTCAGAGCTTGTTGTGCGTCAGGTGAGTGGAATCTATAAAACTAAAAAACCTCACTTGAAAAAGATGAAAGATATCGTAGATAACTTGATCATAAAATTCGATTCGTTTCAAATTCAACATATTCTTAGAGAAAAAAATTTCAGAGCCGATGAACTCGCAAACCTTGCATTAAAATGAAAAGTCTTGTTGTTCTGTGTTTTATACTATTCAATTTTTTTTGCTCAGATAAATTACAATCCGATATCCAGAAATTGATTGAAGATAAAAATTATATTGCCCTTGCTATACTGTGCTCAGAAATTCAGGAAAATGTTTTTGAAAAAGAGTGTAGCCTCGGAATGAAAAAATCTGAAGAGGAAATATCGGATATCGTAAATGGACTAAAGGATTTGCCATTTTCCAAAGTTCATGTAGAGCAAAATAAAAGAAAATTAATCGAAGTGTTGTTCAAAAAAAATACTCATCTTCAAATTAAATATTCACAGATTTGGAAAGAGTCAGTCTATGAAAATTGACTAAGGATTTTTTATGCAAAAATGTGGGAACTCCAATTCAGAGGCCTGATGTCTGAGGTCTGATGGCCGAAATAGTGGAGGTAAAAATCTTTTTTAAATAGGTTTTATTTTTAGGTGAGTTTTTAATTTTGCACGTTTAATGTAAATTTGTACTTTTCGTGTAAAAATGTGGGAACTCCACTTTTTCCAGTAAAGGGCATGTTTTATGCCAATTGTTCACCTTTTATGAATGTGGAACTTATTACGCTTATTTAGGGAATTTCAAGAGATTACGAACTTTTAATACAGATTTGGGACTTTTTCTGTAAAAGTTGAAAAATTTCTTCAGAAAATCGCAAAAATTTTATTTTATCGTGATATTATTTTAATGTAAATCAAGATTAATAAGAAATAGTATGGGAAAAACTGTTTCAGAGTTGTTATTCCTAATTTTATATTAGGAGAATAACTATGAATCCAGAAAAATTTAGCGAACCCAATCGAGTCTTATTCCCAGATAGTATATCATTTTACCTGAGGACTGAAACTATTTCGTCAGAGGATTACTTAAATGAATTGTTGTGAGAAATAAAGAATGTTTTGCTGTGGAAGACTTTGAGAAGTTGGATTGTGTTAAGACGGTGTATCAGGAAGAAGGAGCAAAATTTGCTAAAGAAAAACTTTCGTCCTGAGAATGCAGATTGGATTGAATTAGCGATGAGAATCATTGCTCAATGGCTTGGCATTTCAAGAACAGCTCAGATGATTCTTCTTTTGTTGCTTGACTTGAGATGGGAACATAATCATGATTTGCTTTAAGTTCTATGACTTTTTGAGTTCCACCCATCGTTTTTTCTATTTTTTGTAAATAGGTCGTTTACCTTTATAAGCAAAAGTTATACATGAGAACAATAGGCTGATTTGACATAAGATGCGGAAATAAAAAAAAAGCAAAACTAAAAAACTAAAAAACAAAAGAAGGCAGAAAATTACTATAGTGGAGCTATGCCTTAAAGAAACAAATGAAAAACTATTAGTAGGGGAGTTGATTAAAGCGATCTTTCCCTTTGAAGTCTTTCTGAAAGAAATTTGGTAAATTTTTCCATTCCACAGAAGTTTAAGTGGGTGAAGTCTGCAAAATCTTCTGAACTAAAGAAATTTTTTGGGACAGTTAATAATTCTATATTAGAGAATCTTTTTAATGCGTTAAGCGATACCTGTATAGGAGAATTTTTTAATTTTGATCCAATCTTTTCTTCTGCAAAAGGTGAAAATTGTAAATAGATTAAAAAGATTTTTTTATCTCTATTTTCGACAGCGATCTTTTCCCAGGATATTAAAGCCTCTTTTCTTAAATTTAGAAATGCAGATTCGACTCCTGCTGGAAGACCGGGTGGAGATTTTTTAGGGATACAAATATTTTGAGACTTTGAAAAATTTCCCCATTCCCAATAAAATTCAGACTGAATAAATAAATTCTTTAAAAAAATATTTTTTTGAAAATTATTCTCCCATTCGGAAAAAATTGGAGCCTCAACAGTATCTTTTAATTTTTTATCGAGAGTTCTGCTTTTTACAATTTCCATTTCTTTGGATAAATTTGAATTTAATTTTAGGAGTGGAAATCCTTGTAAGAAAAAATAATAACAATAACCAGAAATATTTTTGAAATAAAACTTACCCATATCAAAATCTTTTAAAGGCTCAGTTGAAAATGGACTGAAATTTTGAAAAAGAGATTTATGAGACTCTGAAATTAAATTTTTTGATGTAGTTACGGGAGAAATATTTAAAACTAAATACTTAAAATCAAACGTTTTACGAAACTCTCTTGTAAGAATAAGCATTCCTTCAGGTTGTTCAGATGGTCTCGGATAATAGAAAAAATGAAAATCCTTTTTTAATTTTTGTAATTCTTTTTTAAGATGAGTCGGGCTTATTCCACTCGTAATTTGACTATCGCCCAGAATAAGTAAGTCAATATTTTTTTTAGGAATTTTTCTTTTAGAAATTTCACTCCAAATAAAAGAAGTTCTTTCGACATAAACAGTAAGCAAATTTTCTAAAAATAATGAAATAGCATAATAAGAAAAAATAAAAAAAAGGAATACGATACCTTTTCGTTTTATAAATGAATAAATCAAATTACTATTCAATTTATATTATTTTTCAAATAAGTCAAATAGAATTATACAAATAGATTTGACAATTTTTTGATGAGGAAAAGTTTGGAATTGTCCGAATGGAGGAAGTTGGGTGAGCCGTTAGGCAACTCCCTCGCTGTCCCGCAACTGTAATCTATGCAATAATTTTCCTTTATTGAAAATTTTATGCATAGTAAGCCAGATACTCCTCTTTACAGGAATATTTCTCGTGGAATGGGGATATTTCAGTATTGATTTCTTTTTAAGATATTTAGGTCTGTGAATTATTAATATCAGATTATAAATGTAAAAAGAAATTTTTGTAAAGTTGATCCTTTCTCCTCGGATACAAATTATTTGGAGAAAAAAATGAAAAACCTTTTTAAGAGCTTCACACTCTTACTGTTTATTTTGATTTCACTGATTTTTTCAGGATGCCAAAACAGTAATGAAAATTATAAAAATCAAGCTGATACAAATGCGTTAGCCGGAATCCTTGGAGTTATTGCCGAGAAATCTAAGCTATTAGAATTGAACGGAAAATGGCAAGCAAATACTGGTAGTGGAACATCGACTGCAAGTCTTACAACCATTTCTGCTGTGAAAGGAAGCACAGGTGCTTGGATTGATGATTCATCTTCTTTCGGTGGATATAACATGTGTGTGATTATTGTAGATTTTGATAACACTACAAAAACTATGATTACCCAAAACCCTGAAAAGCAGGGAAATTGTCCGAATGGATTTTCAGATTCCAATAAAGGGAAATTCAATAAAATTGTTTGGACAACAGGTTCAAATCCGAATCAATTTTATTTTTGTTCGGTTACTTACGGGCAGGCTACCAGAGCATTGGCAGAGGCTGTCACAGACAATTCTGTGAAAACAAATCCTTCTGTAACCGGTTGTTGTTCAGGACAAACTTGTGCAACTGCAACCAACTCTTGGTCTAAACTGGACAGAGTGGCTCCGTAAAATGCAAACCATGCAATTGAATTTTAGAGTATTGCAATTATTTAAGAGAGTAATTATTTTAGCTATATTTCTATTATTCAATTGCACTCCAGAAAAATCTTCTGCAAAAACTAACTCGGCTATTTTGTTGTTGGCAATACTTGGTGGGTCGATGAATTCGGTTGCACTTCCACCGGAGGATGCCGCAGACAACGTAGTATCTGCACCCAACCACACAGGTGACGGATTTTACGATAAAAATAAAGCAATAAATGGTGTACGCGGCAGTGGGTGTTGTTCTGGCTCTACAGATGTATATTCTTTAAGTGCAACCGGAATTGGAGCAAGTATTGTTTTAGAATGGAAAAACAAAAAAATAGTGAATGGTGCTGGAATTGATTTAATTGTATTTGAAAATCCTTTTAATATCAATGGAAACTCCAGTGCAAGGTTTATGGAGCCTCTGATTGTAGAAGTTTCAAGGGATAATATAAAGTATTGCGGTTTTTTTCCAAACTACACTCATACCAATGAAACAGTATATTCCAATGATCCGTCTAAATGGTTAAACTTTGCAGGAAAAACTCCAGTGTTGTACAACGAGGATACAAATAAAATTGCTGGAAATGATATTTACGATCTCTCAAAATCAGGTGGAGACGGATTTGATTTAGATAATTTAAGCTCCGATAATTCTTTTTCAATAGGATGCAGCACAACTGTTGTAAATGATATTTTACAAAATGGATTTTACTATATTAGGCTTACAAGTGCTACAGACAGAGTCAACCCTGATTCTGGTGTAAAATTTCCAAAAGACTCCGGCGCATTCGATGGATCGGATATCGACGGAGTTTTTGCGAGATATAGGTCTTTGAGATAATTATCTTGAAAGCCTAAACAATGTAGCTTGATAGGCATTTCCCTCAGTGTTCAATGCTAAACTTTTTTCTTCCATTTTACCGTTTTCTTGATTTTGTATCTCACGGTAAATAGTGACAATTTTTCTGTAATAGGATTCGATAAGAATTCCTCTCTTTACAGCTCCTGGCCCGGCGTTGTATGCAAGACAAACCAATCTTAAATCTTGAAACTCATTCATTAGTAGGTTCAAATATTCTACTCCAGAAGGAATATTTTCTTTTGCCAGAAAAATTGCATTTTCATCGTGCTTTTTTCCAGATTTATTTTTGATCCATTTGTAGGTGGTAGGCATTAGCTGCATATAACCTTTTGCATTTTTGTATGAAACTGCCTTTCTTTTAAAAACAGATTCGGTTTGAATTAGCGCAGTCAAAAATGCAGCTTTATTGATTGGTTTGCCGTCAATTTTGAGGTGAGCCGGAATTTCTAATTTTTTAGATTCTTGTAAAATAGTTTTTGCAAGCTCTGATTCCTCTTCTTTGATTATTCTGGTATTTTTAGAGGCTATATACCCTTTTAGCTCATTTTCCTTCAAGGATGAAGTAGTTGTTAAAATTGGATGTAATTGAAAGGCTCCAGCGAATAAAATCAGGATGCTTCCAGAAAATTTTAGTCTTTTCTTCAATTCATTCTCCTCTTTATTGTGCGTTGCACTATAAATTCAATACCATTTTTTTGTGCATTGCACTAATGTAAACTAAAAATTTTCTTTTTTTCTTTGTTTGCGAAAAATATTCGCTAAATTTAACGTTAATTGAAGCATCACACTAGACTTTTTGGTTGAAAAAAATGATATGGTAGATAAAACAATTTCTTAATCCCGCCCCCAAGACACCCGACATCCATGCCAGACAAAGAGAAGGAAAGAAAAAATGAAAGAGGAAATAAATGTTTGAACAGACTTTAAGAATATAGACGAAATTTTGTACAAAGACGCAGACTACTCCAGTGAACTAGATTATGTAGAACAAACTTCATGGATATTGTTTTTGAAATATTTGGACGACTTGGAGAAAGACCGAACAACAGCACCGAACAAACAGGCAAGAGTCTTGCCCTGAGCGGTGCCAAAGGGACACGCCCATTATTGACAAAGATTACCGACAGTTTAGGCAACGCCCCTTCGACAGGCTCAGGAGCTGAGTGCCAAATCGAAAATGGTGAATAGTGAGCTTGTCGAACCAGACCATCACAACGCCCTGACAGGCGACGGACCTCACCGACTTTGTTAACAACAAGCTCTTTCCATATTTTAAAAAGTTTAAACAAAGTGCAGAAAGCCCAGAAACAATAGAATACAAAATAGATGAAATATTTAACGAACTGAAAAACAAGATTCTAAGCGGTTACAACCTGCGGGAAGTATTAAACCTTGTGGATGAACTTCGTTTTCAATCAAAGACAGACTAACATGAAATGAGCCACTTATATGAAGCCAAAATTCCGAACATGAGAAATGCTGGTCGTAATGGAGGCGAATACTGCACGTCAAGGTCTCTTATCAAGACTATCGTAAAAGTTGTGGTACCGAGAATAGGGCTAAAAATCTATGATGGTGCTTGTGGCAGTGCAGGTTTCTTATGCGAAGCATTTAATTACTTAAAAAACAGTCCCCTGAGCTTGTCGAAGCATACGGATATATGTATATTCTTCAATGTGCAGATGGAAGTTTTTATACTGGAAGCACGAAGGAATTAAATTTAAGAATTGAACGACATAAGAACGGAGAAGGTGCAAATTTTACAGCAGAGAATTCACCAGTCAAGTTAGTTTACTATGAAATATTACTTTGGTGAATATCCAGCCGACTATTTTGATTTTATGACGCTATTGCAAAAACCACTTTCAGGGCTTTTTACAACGCTATAAAATGGTGATTTTATTGGCTTTTTGAACAATTGCTTTTTCAAAATACGACTTTTTGCGGGTACGCCTTTTCTAATTATTGACGAGTGCTACAGGGGTGGTGCCAACGACGAAGGCAACTGGCGTGGAATTCTTGAATACTTTTCTCCTGCCGTTCAATTAGGTTTAACCGCTGCACCAAACCGAAAAGACAATGTTGCTACCTACCGTTACTTCGGAGAGCCGGTCTATGTGTATTCCTAAGGCATCACTGACGGGTTTCTAACGCCTTACAAAGTAAAAAGGGTTCAAACAACATTGGACAAATATATCTATGTTTCTGATGATACCATCATTTATTGCTTTCCAAAGATTTCTGTATGCTAAAAAGTTGTTTAATAATAAAGGCCGCCTTACGTCCTGTACTTCGGCGGAAGAGTGAGCGGGTTAAGATATGGCTTATTGTAAAAATGGCACAGTTCATAGTCTATCAGCGTGTCGTTAGTTTGGGCTAGCCCTCCCCTAAATCTGTTGGAACTCCCCCTAAAACTGTTGGAACTCCCCCTAAAACTGTTGGAACTCCACCTAAAACTGTTGGAACTCCACTTAAAATTCAGGTGGCATTATATTTAGATTGTATTTTTGTGAATAAAAAATAGAATCAAAAAATATAGAAAAAAGGTTTGAATATATTGGAGAGTGAGTTTGGAAGAAACAATAAAAACCGAATCAGTAGAGACAGAGCTACCTAAAATCACCGATAAAAAGAGATTGGCTATCTGCGGGGGCTCCTTAGGCAGAGAAGAAAAATCTATGGTAAGAGGGCAAGTGGTGGATGTTGGCATCACTGATCTGATGAAAGCTGACGGGCTTTGGGACTTAGTGACCGGACTTTTTGCAGGTCAGGAAAAAGTGATCACTCCTTTTTTAGATTTTAGTCTTGCACCGGTTCGTAAACCAATACTTACAATTGAAATCTGGAACGAGAAGGAAGATAAGAAAATTTTAGAAACCGAAGAGTTTCGCGGTGATGAAGATGGATTTTTTACATACAATATTCAAAAGAAGATGAAACCCGGAAAGTATATTTTTCACGTAATGTTTAAAGGTATAGATTCTTACAGACAATACACTAAGGACATTGCTCATCTGAATTCCCATGAAAACAGTGAAATCACAAAGTCTATTGTTGGAAAGGGGAAGCTTAGAATTCTGCCTGAAGATTTTCAGGATTATCTTACCACATCGGATATAGATCAAACTTATTTAGCGACCGATATTGAAACAGCTAAAGGAAAATTGAGTGCGTTATTTGAAACCCCAGATCAAAAATTGGCTCTGCCTGGAATGCCAGAATTTTACAGGAAGTTAAGAGGTGCAACGAAAGACACGCCATTGTGTTTTATTTCTGCAAGCCCTCACTTTTTTCGTCGCACTTTATTTTCTACGATTCGTAGAGATCGCATCGAAATTGAATCTTTGCATTTAAAATATTTAGAAGGCACAATTAAAGGCGTAATAGATAAAGTATTTCATACATTGTTGAATGTTGATGACTTTTTGCAGGAAGGGGTTACTCCTGCTATGGAAAGAATTAAGAAATTTCTTGGTTCCTCTTATCAAAGCCTATTTGATCAATTGACTTACAAACTTTCTATACTTCTTCAAGACAGAATATACCAACCAAAGAATGCAAAAGAAATTTTACTCGGAGACAATACAGAAAGCGATTATTTTATATTTTCCCTATATCAACTTATTCTAACAGGAATGATTGAAAAAGAGAGCTTGGAAGATTTTCTCTACAATTTGAATTTTCTTGGAAGGGATGCAGTGACTCGCGACAATGCTAAAAAAATTCGGCAGCTTGCAGACGAGTGTATTGCAACTCATGGAAAGAAAAATTCTGTGCATTTAGTTTTAATCAATATGACAAATATGGGGCCTATGATAGATGAAATGTGGAAAAATGTAAAGGATGCGTTACCGGAGAGTATTAATCTGAATAGCATTCCAGATTTTAAAAACTACATTTCTACTGAGGGCGCTGTCGGTTTTGCGGTCATCCTGCAATCTCTCGGATTATTCGAGTTCAATGATGTAATAGATATTGCTACAAGTATGGTAGGTGGATGGAACGGGAAAAGAGTGGTTGACGAAAATTATTTACTATCTCTAACAAGGATTTTGAGTGTTCCTGAATACGCCGAAAATGAAAAGGCAGTATTGCACGAAGTCATAGAAAAAGCTCTTCGATATTGAATGAATTTTGAAAATAAAAAATCTGACTCTGATTGGTTGAAAGGCTTAGTTCGAGACAGATTTTTAGATTCGAGCAATTTTAATAAATCAGAAAAATTAGTAGGGTTACATCCTTCTTCAAAGGAGTGGGCGTTAGCGATAAACTACTATTTATTATCCCTAGGGTCTTCTCTATTTATAGTAGGCGTAGTTTTCTTTTTTGCATACAATTGGAAAGACTTACACAAATTCTTGAAACTTGGAATTATTCAATTTCTTTTTCTTATATTTGTTTCATTTAGTGTTTGGAAAGGTTTAGAAAATACCATTGGAAAAGTTTTTCTTTTTTTGGCATCGGTTTGTATCGGTATATATTTTGCTGTATTGGGTCAGGTCTATCAAACCGGGGCAGATTCCTATGAACTATTTTTACTATGGACTTGTTTGGTTACTGTATTTGCATTTTTAGGAAAGGACGAGAACTTACTTTTTTTTTGGGTACTACTTATCAATATAACCATGGTATTATTTTGGAATGAAAGAGCTTTATCTTTAGGCGGTAAATCTACTATTCAATTAGTCGAATTGTTGTTCATTCTAAATGTTATTTCTTTTTGTTTTTGGGAATATACTTTTTTTAATCATAAATTTTTGATTAGGAAAAGATGGCAGTCGATTGTATTTGCACTTGTATCGGTTGCTTGTATTTCTATTGCAGTTTTGATTTATCTAATGGGGGAACATGACATCCTAGGAAAATCGCTATATTTTTATTACAAAGTAGTTCCTTGGTCTTACATCTTATTTTTACTCATATTCTTGTATTATGTGATTTTTATTGTTTATGATTTGTTTCTTACTGCTGCAAGTTTCTTAAGTTTGATAATAATTACTATCTCTGTTATTATAAGATTCTTTAAACTTGACTCAAAAGATTTTTTAGTGTTGAGTTTACTTGTTATAGTTGAGGGAACTGTCTTTGTAATGTTGTTAAAAAAAATCTCACTCATTCCAAAATCGAGAAGATCATCATGATTTTTGGTGGAAATATTCTTTCCAGAAAAGAGACCTTACTCAAGATTCAGGAAATTGGTTTACTCAATTCACAAGAAAGTGCAGATAATATTTTGATAAAACAAAATCAAAAAAATGAATCACCTTGGTTTATTCGAGTATTTATTGGAATCAGTGCTTGGCTAAGTACTGGTTTATCTTTGATTTTTTTATTTTCAGTTAAGGCAATCTCAGGGAACGGCTCTTTACTTTTAGGAATTCTTTTTCTTGTTTTTTCTATTCTATTGACTGTGTATAATAAAAAAAATGATTTTTTAGAACAACTTTCTTTAGTCTTCAATTTTTGCGGACAGATATTTATAGCTATTGGGTTACACTCGTTTCACTTTAAATATTTAGATACTCTTTCTACTTTTGTATTTTTAGAGATCGTACTTTTTATTCTTCTGCAAGATGAATTTCAGAAGATTCTTTCTGCGAGTTCTGTTCCCATTCTGCTTGCGATTATATTCATAGAATTACATTTAGAAATTTTGGTTCATGTATTGATTTTATTTCAAGCGAGTTGTATCGTGTTTCTCTTTGAAAAAGAAGAATATATTTTATCGAAGAAATATTGGCTTTTATTTGAGAAGTCTTTGCGATATTCAATGATTCTATCTTTTTTAAGTCTAATGGGTTTGATTTTTATAATTCGTGATCGCGGGCTTTCTATTTCACATTGGTATATTTCTGGGGTAGGCATTACTATCTGTGTCCTTTATTTGGGTTGGAGTTTGATTCACCCTGATAAGAAAATATTTCCTATTAATACAAAATCATCAATAGGAATATTTTTTGTAATTGTATTAGGATTTGTTTCAGCATTTGCACCCGGAATACCAGCTTCAATTTTAATTTTAATAATCGCACTTTCAAAAAAGAATTTATCTCTTTTTGGAGTTGGAGTATTATTTTTAGTTGCGTTCTTATTCGGATATTACTATAATTTGAATCTTACTTTATTGATGAAGTCTGTAGCTCTAATGATTTCGGGAATTTTTCTATTGTTATTTCGATTTCTATTTTTAAAAATTTATTCGGAAGAAATGATTTTATGAAAACTCGTATTTTTATTGTATTGAACGCAGTAATTTTTTTTGCCATAGCAAATTTTTTTATTTTTCAAAAAGAGAAAATTCTAAAAGAAGGAGATACTGTAATACTCGCACTTGCACCTCTTGATCCTCGGTCTTTAATACAAGGAGATTATTTGGAAATACGTTATGCGATTTTCTCTCAGTTCAAAAGTAAAAATGGATTTTCAGATGGTTATATTTTTGTAAAAAAAGACGATAGGGGTATTTTTCAATTTTCAAAAATAACTGACTTAAACGGAAGAGCTGAAGCAGCAGAAATAAAAATTCGTTTCAGAGAAAGAAGCTATTCTGTGAGGATTGGAGCCGAATCATACTTGTTTCAAGAAGGTGAAGCTCAAAAATACGAAAAAGCAAAATATGGAATGCTAAAAATTTCTGGAGAAGGGGAGGCTATGCTAATCGCTCTCTTGGATGAAAAATTAAAACTGATTCAGTAAAATATTTAGAGTAGGGGAAAAATGCTAATAGACTTTCATGTTCATTATTTTCCAAAACCAATATTTAAGGCGATTTGGAAGTATTTTGAAACTCACACTAACGGGCTTTGGAAAATTAATTACAAATTTTCGCGGCAAGAAATTTCTAACGCTTTGAATGAGAATGGAGTAAAAAGATTCACTACTTTAGTTTATGCTCATAAAGCAGGAATTGCAATGGATTTGAATCGATACATTTGCGAAGAGTCCGGTAAGAATTCATCTATGATTCCATTCGGAACAATATACGCTGGTGACGGAAATGTAGAAGAAACTGCAAAAAAGATTTTTGAAGACTGGAAATTTTCTGGTATAAAGCTACACCCGTTTGTGTCCAAAGAAAACTTGGACGATGAAAGATTTTTTCCTGTATATGAGATGATGGAGGACAAGGGTAAGGTATTAGTATGTCATCCGGGATCTGGTCCGGTTTACACCCAGTTTGATGGTGCAAATAGACTTAGAACAGTCTTGGAGAGATTCCCAAGACTAAAAACAGTAATTGCCCATTGTGGTGCTTTTGAATACGGAGACTACAACAAGATTTGTGATGATTTTGAAAATGTATATTTTGATACAGCGATGAATTGTGTGCATACTATTGTTTTTGAACACAATTGTCCAGGAAAAGAATTTTTCATAAAGTACCAAGATCGAATTTTATTTGGATCGGATTTTCCAAATATTCCTTATGATTACGTTGAGCAATCCAAAGGAATTAATAAATTTCAGTTAGGAAGCGAGATAGAAAATAAAATAAAATTTTTGAATGCGGCAAAACTATTGGGAATAGAAAAGGATTTTCTTTCATAAGATTAATTTTTATGAAGATTGACTTTTTTCTGGTACTCCATTTATTATAAAAAATTAGGGTTTATGAAAAAAAAGAGAATTGCTGTAATCGGTCTTGGAGATTTTGGAAAACACTTAGTTCAATATTTATTTTTAGAAGGTCATGAAGTAGTCGCTATAGATAAAAATGAAGAGGTCATCCACGAGATTCGCAACGATAGCACCAACGCAATTTGTCTTGACTCTACAGAAGAAGATGCTCTTAAATCTCAAGGACTCGATGAGATGGATTTTGTTGTGTTGGCTGTTGCTGACGATTTTGAAACACTGATAATCACCGCAGATATTTTGAAAAGAATTGGAGTCAGAGAAATCCATGCAAGGTATCAGACTGATTTGCATATAAGAATTCTGAAAATGCTTGGAATTACAAATATTTTTAATCCGGAAGAAAATGCTGCAAAAAATATGGGAGAACAGTTTGGCTATTCCAATATAAAAGGGAATACTATTATTTCAGATGAGTATCGAATTTCAGATATTATTGTGCCAGACTTTTTTGTAGGAAAGACGGTTGAGGAAGTCGGATTAAAGGAAAACTATGGACTACTTTTGGTTACAATAAAAAGATACAGGGTCAATTCTCAGGCAAAAAGAAAAAGTGACGATATGATTCTGGAAGTTCTTGGAATTCCTTTGGCTACTACCCCATTTCGTTCCAAAGATATTATTTCTGTGTTTGGAAAACATGAGGATGTAGAATATTTCTTGGAAAATATTCGATAAATTTATTTGTCAAAACTCGAATTCACAGATAAAAAAAAATCATTATTGGAAGATTCAAAAAAAAAACTTCTGCTATGGTTTTTGAAAAATAAAAGAAATCTACCATTTAGAAAAAATAGAAATCCTTACACTGTTTGGGTGAGTGAGGTCATGCTTCAACAAACGAGAATGAATACTATTTTTCCCCTCTATCAGAATTTTATAAATCGATTTCCAAATATTAAAATTTTATCGGAGACGACCGAAGAAGAAGTCCTTTCGTTTTGGAAAGGACTTGGATATTACTCCAGAGCGCTAAATTTAAAGAAAGGGGCAAAGTATGTGATAGATCAC
The DNA here is from genome assembly GCA_015075105.1 of Leptospiraceae bacterium. NCBI lineage: Bacteria > Pseudomonadati > Spirochaetota > Leptospiria > Leptospirales > Leptospiraceae > Leptospiraceae bacterium. The sequence goes on from JABTUZ010000001.1 coordinate 234,048, forward strand.
TTCAGTGGAGAGATTCCATCAGAATTAGAAAAATTGATCCAAATACCCGGCATCGGAGCTTATACTGCAAGAGCTATATCATCTATCGCTTTTCATAAGCCTTATGCAGTTCTTGACGGAAATGTGAAAAGAGTAATTTCCAGATTGTTTTTATTTGAAGAAATTGTCGGTACTGCTAAATCAGAAAAAAAACTTCAGGGATTTGCAGATGAATTTTTAAATACAAAATTTCCGGGAGACCACAACGAAGCAATGATGGAGCTGGGTTCGTCTATTTGTAATAAAGTTCCAAATTGTGAAATCTGCCCACTATCTTCAGTTTGTATAGCCAGAAAATATTTCAAAGAAAAAAAAATTCCTATCTTTCAAAATAAAAGAAAAAAAATTCCGATAGAATTGCATTTTTTATTATTGAAAAAAAATGAGAAAGCTCTAATGGTAAAGTATAGAAATAGACGTTTCTTTAAAACCATATTTACTCCACCTTTTGTGATCATAGGTGAGAAACTCCCAGCTGAATACAGAAATGAAAAATGGATAGAAGAAATTTTCCTTTCTAAAAAAAGAATAGAATACCCTTCTTTTAGAAGTCACTCTATCACTCACCACAATATTAAACTAAAGGTTTCTAAAATAGAATACGACATGGGCTATGATAATGATTGTGAAGTAAAGTGGTGCAAGCTAAATCAATTGGAACAAAACTTTCATTCATCTATCGCAAGTAAGCTAATGAAAATAATTTCAGACTAAAGGGGCTTACTTTATTTTTGTGTTCAAATTTTTCGGATTTAGGACTTCGATCCCGGAAATATCTTTTACTGCAATATTCCCCGAAAAATCTTCTGCAATAATTTTTATTGTTTGTTTTCCTGAATCAATAAGCTCTATCGAGTCAGCATAAAATTCCATTGGCTTATTGTTTAAAGAAAACTGTATCCATTTTACACCTGAACGAAAATCGTTTGCAGTTATTTTAATTTTAGAATTCAGTTTAAAGAATTCTTTCCCAGAAGGAATATCTGTGAAAATTTCCGGTGGTGTTGTGTCGTGGTAGAATAGAAATTGCTTTTCCGATTTATTTTCAAGGTTATCGGTTGCGCGAACTGTTAATACCGAATTTTTATTGGAGCAGTATTCAGGAATAGAAATTGATTTCTCGCCTTGCAATTGTTGAAAAGAATTTGTGCTTTCTCCATTCGAGTTAAAAGAATATTCGATTGATTTTAAACCAACTCCTACATCGAACGCTGTAATTTGAAAATAGGAATTCTTTCCTGTATAGTAAAATCTTCCCTGGTTGGAAATATTTTTTGGTGAAATCGAAATTTCAGGAGGTGTGCTATCTAAGTAGAATTCAGTTTCTTGAATTCTTTCTCTGTTCCCTAATTGATCAATCGTGTAGTATGAGATTATGTTTCTGCCTTCTTTTAGAAAATGGAATGTGTCTGTGTATTTCAGCCATTCTCCACTATTTAGTTTATAGAATGTAGTTCCGGATGTAGCGCCTGTATTTTCAGTGTGAAACGAAAAGTTGATACGATTGGACACATACGGCTTATTCTCATGAATGTAAACGTCTAACTTCTCTTTCTCTTCAATTTTTTGAACTAAGGGAGTTACAGGTTTTTCAACCATCATAATTTTTATTAGGAATGGTTTAGAAAAAAAACCGTGTATATCGTGCTTTCCGATCCCTGCTACCCTTCCGAATAGATTCTCATTTATTTTTTCACTTAATGGAAGTAGGATAGAATTTTTGTTTGTGGTTTCTTCGTGTATTAGATTAAAAAAACTTTTGTCTTTGGAAATTTGCAATAGATATTTTTCTGATCTTTCGTCTTTTTCCCATTCAATTTGTGCAAATTTCCCTTGAGCGTAAATTGTTTGATTGAGAGTAACACTGAATAAAACATAGAGATGAAGGTAAAAATTTTTCATTTTGGTGGAGTTTTAACTTTGATTTCACCCGGTAATAAAAATGGTTCCATGGGAGGCTCACCTTTTTTCACGATAGTCCCATACCCTTTTTGTAAAACTACAGTTTTGCCCTGTGCCTTGACATCTACCACTCCGGTGAAGCAAGAATATTTAGAAGTTTCTTCTTTGTCTGTTGAAACACCAAACACAGTTCCTCTTACACCAGCGTGAGCGCTTGGCGTAACCAATTTAAAAACAGTGTCTTCGCCAGGAATTTTCCTGAAAACAAAAAATACAGCTTCCCCAAAGTTAAGCTCAGAAGTCTTGACTTTGTCTTTTTTGATTGTTAGAGTAGAGTTTTGTTTTAGACTTATAATCACTTCGGGGTCGTCGAAATAATTAATCTCAACTGCCGAATTTTCACTTGTAGTAATTATTTCGCCTTGATGAAGTAAAGCTCCGATTTTTGCTTGTACATTTTCGTTACCAGTTTTTAAGCTTACCTCTCCCTTTAATTTATCAATCTTCGCTACCGGTGTATTTTCTTGGCTTGGTTTTTTTGCGAGGCTATCGGGAATTTTTAATTCTAACCCGGGCTTAATCAGATTTGGGTTATCAATTTTATTGAATTTAAGGAACTCTCTCCATTTTCTTGGGTCATTTAACTGCTCTTTGGAGATTTTAGTAAGGGTATCCTTTTCTTTGACTTTATAAATTTTAAAATTTTCGGCGTTAGTTGAGGATGGGTATATTGAAATAGAAAGGACTAAGAAGTAAACTGAATAAATTTTCTTTAAATCGACCATGAAATCCACTTAATTTTATATTTTTTTCTCTTTTTATTATGTAAACAATTAAAGTAGAAATATTTTTCCTATAAATGGCGTACCTGCAAAAAGTCGTTTTTTGAAAAAGCAATTGTTCAAAAAGCCAATAAAAGTGCCATTTTCTAGCGTTGTAAAAAGCCCTGGTTTTTGCAGTAGCGTCATAAATTGTATTTTTTCAGAAAATAGGTGAAAATATTGCTGTATTTTTATTTTTTCAGCATGAAACCGCGGTAGGGTTTACAGATTAGCGTATTTGGTTATCATTGTTTATTGTATCGTAAAAATCGCAAATAAACCTTGAGGTTCGTATGACAAACGTAAAATCAAAACAATTTTGGGATATAGTTCCGGGAAATATTAGAGATGAAGTAAAAAGTATCTTAGTCCATAAAAAATTTTTTCCTGAACAAATTGTGTTCAATGAAGGAGATACTTTTAAGGGATTTTTTGTCGTAGAATCCGGGAAGTTTAAATTGTACAACATTAATTACGAAGGAAAAGAAGCAATTTTGCATATATCATCAAAAGGGAGACTGATTGCTGCCCCTCATTTATTTCAGGAAATTTCCTATTATCCTGCCTCATGTGAGGCAATCGAAGAGGGTGCTTTGAGTTTTTTTGACAGAAATATTTTTAAAAAACTTTTATTGAAAGATCCAGAATTTCTATTTGAATTTTCTGCTTTGATTGTGGACATGATTTTTACTTTAAAGCAAAGGCTTACATCTATCATGTTGAACGATGTAAAGCATAGATTGCTGTTGTTTTTTGAAGAAACGGGTGGAAAGGATGAATATGTGGGAATCCCTATTCAAAAAAAACACCTTGCCCTGATTCTTGGAACTACCCCGGAGACCTTGAGTAGGAGTCTAAAGATATTAGAAGACGATGGCATTATTTCTCACAAAGACGGAAAATATAAAATTCTCTCAGAGAGAGGAAGCCTCAATCAGTAATTTAGAAAGTTATTTGATCTATATCAATTACCTTTTAAGATAAATAAAATAGGATTATAAAACATGAATAAATTAAAGCAAATAATAAATAAAACAGACGAGCCGTATAGAATATTTTTCCCACTTGGAATTTTAGGGGCTTTGATTGGTGCGGGTATATGGATTCCTGCGTGGTTGTTACAAAAGCAATTTTCTTTTTTGAGTCCTGAAATACTTTTTTTTCTTCCTAGAAATAATTATCCGATCCAAGAGCATATTTTGATTTTATTCAATTTATTTTTGTCTCCAATTGTTGCGGGGTTTGCACTTACTGCCATACCAAGGTTTACTGCTACAAGTCCTATGAAGCCTGCATTTGTGGGAGTTTTGTTTTCTTTGTATTTGTCTCTATTTGTGTTCTTTTTTCTGTATTCATACCCGATCTTTTTTTATTCTTTTAGTTTTTTGTTTTTCTTTTCTTTATTTTACTTTACTGCAAAAAGATACAAAGCATCGGGTTTTAAATTTCCTGGGTACCTTCAAGTATTTTTGGCAGGACTCTTTTTAGGTGCGTTAGGCGCATTGTTTATTTTGCTTAGCTTATTTTTAAAAAATGAAACTTTTTTTGCAGGAAAAATTTTAATATTTTATGGGATGCTTCCTCTAATAATTATAGGAATAGGTACAAAATTGATTATTCCTGTAACTCAAGGGCAAAATCCGCAAGTAAGAATGGCTTGGATGCAAAGAGCAGAGTCCATTCCTCCTACTCACACTTTAATGATGATTGTTGTATTTGGACTTTCTTTTGTATTTGAAATTGTAGCTTTATTCCATACAGATCTTGAGTGGGTTTCAATCGTTTGCAGAGCATCCAGACTTGGTGCTTTGGTATTTTGGTTTATTCGATATTTCCATATCTTGGAATTTAAAAGTTTTTCGGGAAGACTGTCCGTAACAATTTATATATCTATTTGGATGTTTTTACTCGGACTATTAGGTCATTCGTTTGGAGGAAGGTATTCTGCGCACTATGCTCATATATACTTTATTAGTGGAGTCAGTCTATTCATCATGTCTATTATGTCCAGAGTAGTGATGTCTCATGCCGGTAAAGATCTCGCCTACGAAAAATCATCCAATATTTTTCTAATTTTTGCGAGCTTGTTGATTATTGCAGCATTTAACAGAGCTACTGCATTTTTCTTGCCGGAAAGAACTTTTTCTCATTTAGCTTACGCCTCGATTATTTTTATCGTTGCGCTTTTAATTTGGGCTTTTAAAATAGGAAAAAATATTTTTGAGGTACCAAAAGATTAATTATTTTCCGATTAATTTTCTTAATCTAATCGGAATTTCTTTTAAACTATTGTATTTTTTCTTTTTACCGTTTGGCATGGTAACGTAATAGACTCCATTGATTACTTCCATAAAAAAATCATCGGGATTTTTATTTTGAGTAGGATTAGATCTTTTATCCAATTCGTGTACCATTTTTTGGTATTTCTGCGGTAGCTTTTCCCACGACGGAAAAGACTTCACAATTCCATTTTCATTTACTGTATATTTCCCATCCTCTTGTAAGATTTTTGTTCCGAGATAGTCAAACATTTCTACAATAGAAAGTTTTTCCTTTTTTTTATTTTGGGGTGGTTCTGTTTTTATCTTAATTGATTTTAGAAAATTTTGTCTAAAAGAAATATTGAATAAAAGAAGTAAAAACGAAAAGAGTGCAATGACGAGAGAAATAAAAAGAGCCATTTCTGAAAACTGAAGAGGAAAATTCAATTCAAGTCACTCATCTTAAAATTATTTTATTCGGTACTCCATATTTTTACATTGAATTGGAGTCGGGTCTGTAGAATTCCAGCTATTGCAGTCTATGGCAGATATGACTTTTACACAAGTATCGATATCCACTTTTCTGCTTTTTCCGGGCATGAAGCTGGTAATATTGTGATGGGTTCCGCAGGCAGAATCTTTTGCTGCAAACGCTTTTATAATTTTTGAATTGGATTCTTCAAAACTATAGTAAAGAGGTTTGTCGTTCATGCAGTAAAAAAATTGAGAGGAAAGTATTAAAAATAAAAAAATCTTCTTCACTTGTTTTATCCTATTGAAAATAAAGAAAGTATGCAGAAAAAAATAGGGATAGATTGCAGGATGATAGAGCATTCAGGAATCGGCATACGAATCGATTCTTTGGTAAATGCTTTGCTTGAAAACAATAAAATGTTTAAAATCTATTTATTTGGTGATCCGAAAAAACTGATAAAATTTTCCTATCAAGCTGAAATTATAGACTATCAAGCCAAGATTTATGGGATTCGTGAGTTTTTCGGTCATGTAAAAATGTTGGATATGGATATATTAGACATTCCGCATTTTAACATTCCGATATTTTTCGTAAGAAAATGTATCGTAACTATTCACGATATAATTCCTTTTAAGATGAAAGAATTTCACGGTAGTTTGTTAAAACAGGTTTATATAAAAATTGTATTTTGGATAATTTTAAAATTCTCAAAAAAAGTAGTTTCTGTTTCTGAATTTACAAAAAAAGACTTAATAGATGAATTTCACTTTTCACCGGAAAAAATTCGAGTTATTTACAATGGGATAGATAAGAAAATTTTCTATCCAAGAAAAATAAGGGATATTCAAAACTTTAAGAAAAAATATTCTCTTCCTACAAAATACTTTTTAACCATAGGGATCGGGAAAAAACACAAAAATGTAGAGTTTTTGATTCGATCTTTGAATTTTGTTTGGGAAAAAAAGAAGAGAAATATACCTCTTGTAGTCGCAGGTATAGGAAAAGAAATTCCAGAGTATTTAAAAATCGAAGCAAGTAACCCAAACCCAAGAGTAATAATTTTTCCGAGAGTTGAAATAGAGGAGCTTGCCCTTTTGTATTGCGGGGCTTATTTCTTTATCTATCCTTCATTGTACGAAGGTTTTGGATTTCCTGTTTTAGAGGCACAAAGTTGTTGTTGTCCTGTGATTTCGTCTAACGCATCTGTTTTACCTGAGGTACTGCAAAATAGCGCATATTTTTTTGATCCGAAAAGTGAGGAAGATTTTTTGAAAGTATATTTGCAAGCAACTAAAACAGATTCCTCTCGAATGAAATTTATTCAAAAGGGATTCTGGAATGCAAAAAGATTCTTCTGGGAAAAATCAGCCTTAGAAGTTCTTGAGGAATACTCTTTACTCTAAATATCGTTTGGAGGAATAGGTAAATCGTTTGAAAAAGCACATTTTTCATACCATCCGGGTTCTAAATGATCCCCAAGTCTGGACTTATGTTTTTCGTTTTCAATAGCCACTACTTTGATTGGTTGAGATGCGAGTCTGTGTTTGCACGGAATTTCAGGGTTTTTACAAACTACTTGGGTTGACTTAGGTTTTGGGTAGGCAAGTGCAAATTTTCCGTGAGGGCACTTATTTTCTACCTTTCCTATATCTGAGCCATAGGTAAAAAATTCAGTATATTTATTAAAAAATCCCACAAACCCTTTGATAACAGGGTTTGGAAAATATCCTTTTTGTGCTTGAAGGGAAATGTCATACATTACTTTTTCGGTTGAAGATTCTTCATTTGCCAATAGTCTTTTTTGAAAATTAAAATATTCTACTAATTTCAAAATTATTCTTGATAATTCTACTGGATCAGAATACCAATTATCTCTTTTGTCTGCATTCAGATATCGTAACTCAATTCTGTTGTGTCCGTCGATGATTTTGGATACTTCTTTGGCAATTTCTTTTCTGTCGATTTCACTTGCAGAAAGTGCATCATGGTTGGATTCTCCTCCAAATATTTCTTCTTCTTCCCATTTAACCGAATTCATGGTTGTATAATCGTGGAGCATTCCTGCTTGAAATAAATGAATTAGTTCTGAATAGGTTAAATTGTCTTTTTTTTGGGTTGCATATAATCCAATGCTTGTCAGTGTCACTTCAAATAAATGGTCCAAAACTGCCGATTCATTAAACATAGTAAGAATCATAAATCCCAGGAAAAATTTATTTTTTAAAGCACTTCGGATTACCCTATCCATATCTACCTCTGTGGATTTGAGTAGATGGGCAGGAAAGGAATAAGAATTCAGTCCAAGTAGTTTGTCTGATTTGCTGATAACCATAGAAATTAGGTGGGATTCGAAATATTCTGTATTTTCAAAACGAAGAGTTAATTTTTCATCTAACCCTCGGTTGATGAGGGATTGAAGGATAGTGTCTTTTAACGGTCTTTTTGCTTGAACTAAAACTCTACCTTCTTCATCTTTGATCTCATCTTCTAATCTAAGATAGTCTAAGTTCCCAAGGAATTCTCCAAACTTATAAATTTGTCCAACTCGATTTGTGAAGAAGTATTTTCCGTCGTGTTCCATGTTTTTATTCTCGTTGGATTTTTTTCAATTCTTGTATGTACTTTTCTCTTCCTATGTAAGGAATTCTTGCGACTTTTGAATTTACCGCAGCCTCAGCCACTGCTGGAGCTACTTTGAATAAAGCTCTTTTATCGAATGGCTTCGGGATTATATAATCTTTTCCAAAATGGAACTTCTCTCCGAAATATGCTTTTGCAACTTCATCCGGGACAGGCTCACGTGCAAGCTCTGCTAAAGCATACGCTGCTGCAAGCCTCATCTCAAGAGTGATTTGTCTTGATCTGACATCAAGTGCACCTCGGAATATATAAGGAAATCCGAGGAGATTGTTTACTTGGTTAGGGAAATCACTTCTTCCTGTTCCCATAATCAAATCATTTCGTACAGAGATTGCATCATCATAGCTGATCTCTGGGTCAGGATTGGATAACGCGAAAATAATAGGATCCTTAGACATTTTTTTTACCATTGATTTTGAAACTATATCTTTATTAGACACTCCAATCAGAAGGTCAGCCTCCTCCATGATTTCATCCAGAGTTGACTTGTCTGTGTTTCGTATAAATTGCTTTTTTATTTCGTTTAAGTCAGTTCTTTTGTGGTTGATAACACCCTTCGAGTCAACTAAAAATATATTATTCATTTGAATACCGATGTTACAAATCATATAAGCAATTGCAACAGCCGCAGCCCCCGCACCACTGATGACTACTTTTATTTTTGATGGGTTTTTTCCATTGAGATAGAGTGCATTTATGAGCGCCGCAGTTACTATTATAGATGTTCCGTGTTGGTCGTCGTGGAATACAGGGATATCCATTGTATCAATTAGAGTTTGTTCTATATGAAAACACTCAGGGGCTTTAATATCTTCTAAATTGATTCCACCAAAGGTAGGCTCCATTAATTTTACGGCACGAATGAACTCTTCGGGGTTTTTTGTGTCCAACTCTATATCAAACACATCTATTCCGGCAAATTTTTTAAACAGTACTGCCTTTCCTTCCATTACCGGTTTTCCCGATGCTGCTCCAATATCTCCAAGCCCCAAGACTGCGGTACCATTTGTAATGATTCCGACCAAATTCCCCCTATTTGTATATTGATAAGATAGATCCTTATCTTTTTGAATTTCTAAACAAGGGTAGGCGACTCCAGGTGTGTAGGCTAAAGATAGGTCGTGAGAATTGGAAGTTGCCTTTGTTGATACCACTGAAGTCTTTCCCTTGGGGTAGTCAGAATGGTATTTTAGTGCTTCTTCTTTTTCTGTGCTTTGAGATGCCATAGATTTTATTACAATATGTCCATAATTCTAAAAAACCCTTTAAAATAAAGGCTTTTATGTGTATGGATTTCTTTGAGGATTCTCTAATTGTGTTTTTTTTCCACTAACCCAACTTTTTTAGAAGTTACGTATTTAGTGCTGATTCAGTACTTTTCGTGCAAAAATGTGGGAACTCCAATTCAGAGGACTGATGCCTGATGTCTGAGGTCAGAAATAGTGGAGGTGGAAATTTTTTTCAATTAGATTTTCTTTTTATATAAATGTTTTGAGTTTACGCTTTTAGTGCAGATTTTTCACTTTTCGTGTGAAAATGTGGGATCTCCACTCTTTTCAGTAAAGTGCATGTTTTACACCAATTGTTCACCTTTTATGCAAAAATGTGGAACTCTACTTTTTTGGGATTTTGAGAGATTACACATTTAATGCAGATTGGGGACATTTTAAAAGCTAAATAAAATTTCTTAAAATCAGTAAAATTTTATTTCTATTAGTATGTTTTTTTACCTTATCATAGAGGACAGAGAATTTTATTTTAAGGAGAAATTTATGAACCCGGAAAAATTTGAGCGAACTCAATCGAGTCTGCTTATTCCAGAAAAATTTATGGATGAGTTTAATTCGAGGACTGAAACTATTTCGAGAGAAGATTACTTGCACGAATTGCTGGAGAGATATAGGAATGTGTTACTTTGGCGGACTTTTGAAAAGTTGGATTGTGTGAAGACGGTGTATCAGGAAGAAGGGCAAAATTTGCAAAAGAAGAATTTTCGTCCAGAGAATGCAGATTGGATTGAGCTAGGTGAGTTTGCTCAATGGCTTGGTATTTCCCGAACGGCTCTTTTTACTCTTCTTTTGTTACTTGACATTGCCGGATGGGACATAATCATCCCTGCCAAGTTCTATGACTTTGGAGTTCCACCCAAGGTCAGTTCTATTGCGGTAGGAGTTTACCTCTCCAAGAGAAAAACTATACGATACAATAGGCTGATACGACATAAGATGTAGCAAAAAAACAAAAAAAGAAGAAACAAAGAAAAGAGAGCCTTGTAATAAAAAAAATCTATAGAGAAACTGTGTAAAAAGGTAAAATAAAAATAATTAATTATAAGCGATTAGGGATTTTAACAGTTCAGATGCTTTAAAATATCTTCTACATGGGTAAACTAAATTAACCGAAAATATAGTGTGGCAGTTCCCGGAAATACCTCTGAACAATTTAAATCATTTTTATATCTTTTATCAGGAATTCTGTTTGTATTGGTTCTTTTAGATAAGGGGATAAACAAGAAAAATATATCTGAAGCAGAAATGGCTCAACCTAAAGGTTTTAAAAATATCGGTAAAAATTTTGTAGATAAAATTGAGACAGTCCGGCAAGATAAAAATGAAAAAGTAGAAAATCCAAGTTCAGAGAAACTTTCTGTAAACGATGAAACAGAGATCTCGGAAGATTCTTCTATCCCTCTTTTTGAAGAACCGGATGAGCCTGCAAGTAAAAATATAGAATCTTTGTATGTGTATTTTTTAAAGTTTTACGGGAAAGGAAATAAAAGTCATTCAAGGCTTGCTCGTGTTGCCAGAGAATCTGGTGAATCAACACAGAAAAATATTGAGATTATACTAAATGAATTAATTAAGGGTCCGAATGCAGAAGAAAAAGAAAAAGGAATCCTAAATGCAATTCCATCAAAATTACTCTATTCAAAAGATTTTGTAATTCAAGATGGAATCTTGCGCATTAATTTGAATGATGAGTTTGGGTATGGAGCTGGACCTGAAATCTTAAAAGACAGGATAGACCAACTAACGTATAGTTTGCTGCAAATCCCTGAAATAAGAGGAATCTCTATATCAATAGGAAATAAAAAAATTCATTCTTTAGGTGGGGATGGAGTTCCGATTCCACCTGTTCTTGTGAGAAATCAAAGGAAGGTTATGTATTTTTAAATTTATGGACTGTAATAAAAAAAATTATTTGAAAAGAAGTATATCAATCCTATTATTTTTAAAAAAAGCGTAGTCATTGATTTGTAAAAGTAAAGGCTCGACTTCACCAATCCCTCTAAATGAAAACCTGTTAAAAAAGAATTTTTTTTCATATAGCTTCTCAAAAATATTTCTCGCACGATTTTCTGTTTTCAGTAAATTTTCATGATTGTCTCCAGGTTGAGAAGCATGAGATTGAATTTCAACTTTATACCCGGGGTAATAACTTAAAATAGATTTGATTTGTTTTAAATACCTTGATTCTGATTCTAAGATTTTTCCTTCAGGAACAGAGATTCGAATCGATGAATTATTCATTACTGCTAAAATTCCGGTAGCAAAATTCTCACTTCTTAGAAAAAACTCTTCATTTAGATCGTCTATTCCGGTAAATTCTAATTCCAATTGAGATAGAGAGCCAACCAAAATTCCCTCATCACTCAATCCATCCCATACAATTGTATCGGATGGATTGTTTAGTCCTGTCCAAGATTTTAATTTAGTTCTATGCATTTTTCCGTTTTCTATATATTTTTCTATTAGATATAAATTCCATGAATGAATTTTTCGATTATAAATTTTTAGTCGAATTTCTAAAAAATCATCCTCGCCATCTCCATCCGGAGTGAAGTTTTTTGAACTGAAAGAAAAGTCAGTTTTGATTCTTTTAGAGTCGATAGAAAAGGTTTTTTCGTAAGAGCTTACAAGAAACCCATCGGATTGAATTTCTAATTTATAAAAATATACTCCATCTTGAAGAATCTCGTCTGCTTGATTTTTTAAATTCCATGTAAATTCATCAGGAATTCGTTCGCCATTGGACTCATAAATAATTTCTTCTTCTTTTGATTTCTTTTTAAATATCAAAAATTTGTAGTGGTCTAATTTTAAGCGTGGTGGAACGATTGGAGTAAATACCGGAAGATTTTCCTTGTTTTGTGCGTTAGGCGAAAAGATCGGCAAATTCGATTGGATATCAATACTTTTCATTTCTTGGTTTAAAACTATCCCATTGATTTGGATATGAATTTTATTTTGAGCTTTGTCTTCACCTGTGAATTGGTAAGTATAAGTGCCATTGTCCAATAGAATTCCTCTATCATTTCTTCCATCCCAGTTCAAACTAAAAGGTACATTTTTGGTATCCCATTGATAGGTTTTCACAACTTCATTTTTATCGTTTAAAAATATTCCTTGCCACTTATCCTCGTAGCTACCCTTGATAGTATGCTTGATATTCAGTGTGTCTTGGATTTTGTCTTTATTTGGTGAAAAATATTTTTGATCGATTTTTACTTCGGCTTTCGGATAAACTGAATCTAAAAAAACAACTCTTTCTGTGGATGTAAGCTCTCTATCGCTATCCGTAGTCAGTGAAAGGTTACAGGTGTATTTACCATCTGGCAAAACTTTTCCAAGAAAATCAGTTCCAAGCCAAAGAATTGAGTTTGGTAATGGAATATCGAGTGGTTCTAATTGATTATTATCAGAAAACAAATATAGAAGAAAATTTTTTCTCCTTTTATGTCTTGTATCTGCTTGAAAAGTTTTCACTATTTTCCCGGATTCATCTGTTATAGACAGAACCCAGTTTTTTAAACGCAGTGGGTTTTTCCATTCTATACTAAATTTTAGAAAATCGTTGTATCCATCGTAATTAGGAGAAATAAAATCAGTATCTGTTTTCAAAATTATATCATCTGCATATAGATAACTAATTGAAAAAAAATATACGCAAGATATTAGAAGTAAAAATTTATAAAAATTCATCTTACTTACAAAAATTAAAAAGTAAAATTCAAGTCATTAGAAAAAAATGGCATTGTTTGTTTTTGATTATAGTTGAAGTGAGTACTCAGAATAATATTTTTTTGAAAAATTGTTGATTTGAAATATAATTCATTTGCGTATAAGAAAATTACCATCGCACATCTGCAAAAAAATCTTTCTTGGGAATAAATACGCTCAAATACTTAAAGCAAAAATGCAATTTATGACGCAACTGCAAAAACCCCTTTCAGGGCTTTTTACAACGCTAGAAAATGGCACTTTTATTGGCTTTTTGAACAATTGCCTTTTCAAAAAACGACTTTTTGCAGGTACGCCATTTATTAGTGATACCCAGTTCTTGCTTAATTTGTTTGCAAGTTGGGTAGTAAGCGTTATATATCAAAATTAATATTACTGCATTTCTCGCAAACCGATTCTGGTAATAGCTTCCATTTTACAAGATAGGAAAACATAAAACAACCGGCACAAAAGCCAAGAGCTAATTCTAAAAACGCAAAAATAGAAAGAATGCCAAAAGTTAAAATAAATAGAAACTCTTCTCCAATGTAAAAAAATAGAATTCCGACTATTGTAAAAATTAACCCTATAAGTTGAGCGAATCTTTTTGGCGGACCGAAAGCCATTTTAGACGGAAGGTTTAGGGTGGGTATGATAAATTTTAATGCAAGTATTGACATTAAATCAAATTTTGGTCCATACAATACTCTTGCAAAAAATCCGTACAAAAGAAAGAAGGCGGGTATTGATGATTGTGTTAATATAGATAGAACAGAAAAAATAACTACAGAAAGTGCGATAATTTTTGCTGCAGACTCATTAATCAGTTCTGGAAAATTTCCTATTTTCATATAGCCATGATCTTGCATTTCTAAATAAAGTCAATATTTATCTTTTTGGATGATATAGAATTGAACTTCTTTGATTATCTATAAAATTTTTTAGGTGGTTTTAGAAGTAGTATCGAAGAATTTAACTCTTTCATCCATTCATTGTTCAGATTTTTCATCACCCTCCAGTATTCCATATCGACAAGGGTAAGGTCATAATATTGAATATAGGAAGAGCTAAGTATATTATTGTGAATAATTCGTATAGGATTTATTTTTTTTCTTTTAGAGTTGTAATGAAAAAACTTTTTTAATTTTTCTTTAGAAAAATCTTCATCGGGATTTTCAACCAATATAGAGATTTCGCTTTCACAATTAATGTAATACCTTCCGGCAATTTCAAGAAGTGCGTCATTTTTCGGGTTATAGTAATGGAGAAGTATTTTTTTGGTTGATATAAATCCTTGATCTATAAAAACTCCCACTCCACAGTTTAGCTCACGTATGATTTCTCCTACCTTTCCACCTGTAACACTATCACCAAAAATTGTTCTTGCTGCACCCAGAAAAAGGAAGTTAGGCGAAATCTGATTTACGTATTTTGTAATATCTTTTTGTACGTCGATAGAAATTGAAAAAACAGGTCGAACTTTCAGGTCGAGTTCATTTGCAAGAGAAAGAATAGGCGAGAAAAATTTTTCTTCTCTTTCGTTTATATTCTCCGTGGGAATTGCAGAATCGGAAGGTGGAGAAAAATGAAGTGCAAAAGCCCATTCTTTCTTTTTTCGGTTGATGAGTCCGCTTATAAGTTTTATAAAAGAAATTCCTGATTCGGATGGACCAAAAGTAAAGGTAATTTTGAATTTTTTCTTGATAGTTTTGAGTTTGTCTTTTTTTCTTTCAGGGAATAAATTTCTTTTTTGAATCCATGTAAGTAGAGGTCCTGTCATAAAAGTTGTAACAATTGCCATAATCACCATCATTGTGAATATAGAAGGGCTTAGAACTCCGAGGTCGTAACCAATATTCAAAATTATAAGCTCCATGAGTCCTCTGGTATTCATTAAAGCACCAAGTGAAAGTGAATCTTTCCAATTCATTCCAGAATATTTTGCAGCGATAGAACTCCCTCCGAATTTTCCAAGAACAGCAACTGAAATTATCAGTAAAAGTGTAATCCAGTGATCGCTTTCATTCAATAAATTGATTTGTGTTCTTAGTCCTGTGAAAACAAAAAATAGAGGTAAAAGAAAAGTCATGCTAATGTCTTCTAAGCGATCCGACAGTATTTTTCGGAATTTTGTCGATGCAGGCATCACGACTCCCGCAAGAAATGCACCGAATAGAGCGTGGATTCCAATCATTTCTGTAAACAAAGCAGAGGAAAAAAGTAGGACCAGAACTGCCGACATGACTCCTTTTCCTAAAATTTCTCTGGAAGCATAAATAGACCCCATTCTACTCAAAAGTGGTTGAATAAAATAAATCATTATACCGATATAGATCATGGAAAGGACGATAGTTGTCATCGCAGTAAGAATTGTTCCTGTCTGTACTACAGTTACAACAACAGCAAGTGCGCACCAAGCGGTGATGTCATCAACTGCAGCGCAAGTCAATGCCATCGTACCGAGCTTTGACTTAATAAGCCCTCTTTCTTGAATGATTCTTGCCAATACCGGGAAAGCAGTGATACTCATGGCAATTCCCATAAATAAAGAGAAAGACGAAAAATAAATATTTCTTGGTGCATACTTTTCAAACAAGAAGATTGAAGTGAATGAGCCTAAAAGAAATGGAATTACTACACTTGCATGACTTGTAAATATGGCAGCCTCTGTTTTTGCTTTGATTTGATGCAGGTCGAGCTCCATTCCGATGATGAACATGAAAAAAATAAGACCTATTTGACTTAAAATTTGGAGTTGCTTTAATGATTCTGTAGAAAATACAATTGCACTCAATTCTGGAAAAACTAAACCGAAAAAAGAAGGACCTAATAAAATTCCGGCAAGAATTTCACCAATCACCATTGGTTGTCCGATTTTTCTGAAAAACATTCCGCAAAGTCTTGAAAATAGAATGATCAAGATTACTTGAACAAGTAAAAGCGGAAGAGGGAGGTTGACTAAATTTTTTATTTCTTTAAATGAAAAGCTCTTACTTTTCTCGGATTGAACTTCATTGATGGAATTTGAGTCTTGGTTGTTTGTTTTAGTGTTGAAATTTTGAGTGTTTTGTGACTCTAAATTTTTTCCATATTTTAATATAAAAAATATTCCAAATCCAAAAACTACAAGCATGGTAATATACGCAAAATAGTTAGTTTTTAGATTTAGAATTCTCATATATATTTTCTATCTCTATTTTTATAGAGAAGTAATAAATTTCTATTGTCTTAGAAAGTATTTTTCAATAAAGCTGTCTTTCTATATTCAATAGGCTTCTACTTCAGATACTAATTTTGCTAAAGTTCCTTTTGCATCCCCAAAAAGCATTTTAGTTTTTGCGTCATAAAACAATTCATTATCAATTCCTGCATACCCTGCGTTCATACTTCTTTTCATAACTATGATATTTTTTGCATTGTCAACATCCAGAATAGGCATTCCATAAATTGGGCTTTGCGGGTTGTTTCTTGCAGCAGGGTTTACTACGTCGTTGGCTCCGATTACGAGAACTACATCAGTTTGAGAAAACTGTGGATTGATTTCGTCCATCTCTAATAGTTTAGGATAAGGCACATCTGCCTCTGCAAGTAAAACATTCATGTGACCGGGCATCCTTCCAGCTACAGGATGAATCGCATAACTTACCTCTACTCCTTTTTCTTCGAGTAACTTATCCAATTGATGACAGGTGTGTTGTGCTTGTGCAACTGCAAGTCCATAACCCGGCACAATCACTACTTTTCTTGCGTTACTCATTAAAATTGCAGCATCCGTAATAGATACTTCTCTTACAGTAGTGTCTGTAGCCGAGCCAGAGCCTCCACCAGAAGAGCTTGCACCAAAACTGCCAAAAATCACATTGAATAGAGACCTATTCATCGCAGTGCACATCACAACTGTAAGGATTGTTCCGGCAGATCCGACAAGGATTCCACCTGTGAGCATTACCTTGCTGTTGTATAAAAACCCAGCAAATGCAGCAGCCATTCCTGTAAATGAATTCAATAGTGAAATCACTACCGGCATGTCCGCTCCACCGATAGGGAGCACGAATAAGATTCCATAAAGAATAGATGCTCCAAACATATAGTAGAATAAATTCAT
Organism: Leptospiraceae bacterium; assembly: GCA_015075105.1. Classification (NCBI taxonomy): domain Bacteria; kingdom Pseudomonadati; phylum Spirochaetota; class Leptospiria; order Leptospirales; family Leptospiraceae; species Leptospiraceae bacterium. The sequence goes on from JABTUZ010000001.1 coordinate 251,291, forward strand.
GGCTTCTTGGGGGCTATTTTTAGCTAAAATAAAATACCCCAATACAAAGGTAGATACTAAAACGAGAAAGTTCACATATTTTTGTAAAGGGAAACCAACCGGTTTTTCTATTGCCTTATACCCTTGTAGTTTTCCAAAAGCAATCATACTTCCTGAAAATGACACAGAGCCGATTAACATTCCGAGTAGAATTACGATTCCTGTGGTATTCATTAAACCGGATTGGATATCGGGGTGGTGGTTGAATTCCACTAAAGAAATTACAGCAGCACAGGCTCCCCCCATACCGTTAAACAAGCTAACCATCTGAGGCATAGCTTTCATGTTTACTTTTTTTGCAGAAACAGTGCCTAGGATTGTACCGATTGCAAGTGCAGAAATAATATAGATATAGTTTTCTGATTTTACGGTGCTTACGAACATGGTAAGTATTATTGCAAGCCCCATACCGAGTGCAGCCAGCCAGTTCCCTTTTCTTGCAGAATCCGGGTGTGAAAGCATTTTTAAACCAATTACAAAAGATACAGAAGCAAAAAGATAGGCTAATTCAATTAAAGGTGTGTTCATATTCATTTCTTTACCTTGGATTTTTTCTTAAACATTTCGAGCATTCTATCAGTAACTACAAAACCTCCAACAACGTTTAGAGTGCCGAGTATCACTGCTAAAAAACCGAGTACTATGGCAAAAGTATTGTCGCTCTCAGCACTTCCCATGACTAAAATGGCACCAACTATTACTACCCCGTGAATCGCATTGGCTCCACTCATTAAAGGAGTGTGAAGTACTGCGGGTACTTTTGAAATTACTTCTACTCCAACAAAAATAGACAGTATTACAAAATAAATCATGTTCAAATTGTCTAAAAAAAATTTTGATAGTTCTTCCATGTCTTCTCCTTATTTTTTGAGTGCTTCGAGAGTTGGCGCATGACGTATTTGACCGTTATGCGAAATACATGTTCCCGAAACAATTTCATCTTCTAAATTCAATTGAATCTTTCCGTCTTTAGTCATATTTTTCAAAAAATTCAAAATATTTTTTCCGAACATTTTACTTGCATCAATTGGCACTGTACCTTGCAAATTGGAATCCCCTACAATGGTTACACCATTTTCAAGAATTGTTTTTTTATCTTGGGTGAGTTCACAGTTCCCACCCATCACAGATGCCAAATCAATTATGACTGATCCGGGTCTCATTTCTTTTATCATTTCTTTTGTAATGAGCACCGGAGCTTTTTTCCCAGGTATCAGAGCAGTGGTAATAATAATATCTGACTTTATTGCAGATTTGTGGATTGCTTCTTTCTGGCGTTTTTTATAATCTTCGCTTTGCTCAACTGCATAACCACCGGCTTTAGTAGCGTCTGCTGCGCCCTCTACTTCTACAAATCTTCCTCCAAGACTTTGAACTTGCTCTTTCACTTCAGGTCTTGTGTCAAATACCTCTACAACTGCCCCAAGCCTTCTTGCAGTAGCGATTGCTTGTAAGCCTGCAACACCTGCTCCTATAATCAACATTTTCGCAGGCGCTATTGTTCCGGCAGCTGTGGTGAGCATCGGAAAAAATCTAGGATAAAGACCGGCTGCCAAAAGCACTGCTTTGTATCCTGCAATTGTACTTTGAGAAGATAGTACATCCATACTCTGACCACGAGTGATTCTAGGAATTGCATCCAAACTAAATACAGTGACTTTTTTTTCTGAAAGCTCTTGAATCAGTGTTGAATTGATTACTGGTTGAAGGATCGACATAAAAAACTGCCCATTTTTTAAAAGAGAAGTTTCTTCTTTTGTCGGCAGATTTATTTTTAATACAAATTCAGCACTGTCGAAAATTTCTTTTTTCCCGACAAGTTTTGCACCCACATCCGAGTATTTTTTATCAGGGTAATTGCACCCTTCTGAAGCCTTATTTTCTACAAGAACTGAATGACCAGATTTAATAAGAGTCTCAACTTCTTCGGGGAGCATGACGACTCTTCTTTCGTCTTCAGATTCTTTTAATATTCCAAAAATCATTTCTGTTATTCTCCCTTCTGTAACCTTTTTAAAATAAGAATTCTAATCAATAAGAATTCTATTGTGTACTTACAAAAAAACTTGGATGTTCTATATTTTTTAAATCTTTGATGCACCTATTTATATCTTTTTTCTTGGAAAGAATTTTCTCTATTTTGATATTTTGCTTTTATAAAAAAACTAAAGCACATGAGTCTTCGAGTTTAAGGAATCAAGTTGACTTTATATTTTTCAGCCATCTTCTTTAATTGCTCATCAGGTATGTCGTGAATATTTTTTCCATTGTGTCTATTTTCTACCGTAACTACAAAAATATTGTAATCGTATTTGGAAGCCAAATGGAAGTAAGCCACCATCTCCCGTTCGGTTATAAATGTGTTATCAACAAAAATTTTTTTCATTTTGGATTGCAGGGCTGATTCAGTTTTATTTTCGCAATCTGAATAAGCTAAATGATTTTTCAAATAATCGAAAGAATACTCTTTTGTAACAGGGTTTGTAAAATAGTCATCAATAGAAAATACGGGGTATTTCCCGTTTTCGCTCAATATTCTTGAAAGCGTGGACTTACCGCAGCCAGGAAGTCCACGAAGTAGAATCAAGGAGTTTTTCTCCAAAAATTTTAACTACAGCCGGTTGTAGATCCGCAAGAAATACATTTCAAACAAGAGCCATTTCTAACCATTTGAAAAGATCCGCACTCCAAGCAAGAGTCTCCGGTGTAGCCCTTGATTCTTGCCTCTTCTTTTGAAGATGATTCTGAAGATACCGCAACTTTTGCAGTAAGAACCTCTGCTCTTGCGATTACCTCAGTTACAGAAAGTGGAGTTGGAGTAAATGTTTTCACGGAAGTCGGCGTGACCGTACTTTCATTAATTTCTTTTGTGATTACGGTAGATTGCAGAGAAGAGTCTGTGCCCACTGTTTGGGGCTTACTTCTTCCTATTTCATCTCCTCGCAGATCTTCTGGAGAGACTTGTGCAAGGTCGTATCTTCCGAGATAGGTAATTGCAAGCTCTCTGAAAATATAATCTATCACAGATGTGCCCATCTTTATATGTTGATTTCCAGAAACAATCCCATTAGGCTCAAATTTAAAGAAAGTGAATGCTTCTACAAATTCTTCTAAAGGAACCCCGTGTTGCAGTCCAAGCGAAATGGAAATTGCAAATGCGTTCATTAGGCTTCTAAACGCTGCACCTTCTTTGTGCATGTCTATAAAAATTTCTCCGAGCTGGCCGTCTTCGTATTCACCTGTTCTTAGGTAAACCTTGTGTCCTCCGACCATTGCTTTTTGTGTGTAGCCTGCCCTTCTTGTAGGAAGTTTTCTTCTTTGAGATAAGTACCGATAAATAATTTTTTCGGTTACTTTTACAGCTTCTTCTTTTTTCTCTTCCGACTTTGGAATTTCAGAATCTTCAAAGTTTAAAATTTCCAATACAGAATTTAAAGGTTGAGAAAGTTTGGATCCGTCTCTATAGAGTGCATTTGCTTTGATCATCAATTTCCAGCTTAAATTATACGCATCTTTTACGTGGTCTATGGTGGCGTTTTCTGGAAGATTGATCGTTTTAGAAATCGCTCCACTGATGAATGGTTGGGCTGCTGCCATAATTTTTATATGGGATTCATAAGAGAGGTATCTTTTTCCATATCTTCCGCATTTGTTTGCACAATCAAAAACAGGGTAATCTTTTTCTTTTAAGAAAGGTGCATTCTCTACAGTCATAGTGCCGCAAACATAGTCATTCGCCTGACGTATTTCTTCTTTGGTAAATCCTATAAATTCCAATAAGTTGAAACTTAAAGAATTCATTTCTTCTAAAGGAACTTTCAGAGTTTTTGTTAAAAATTCTTCACCAAGTAAAAATTTATTGAATGCAAAATTCAGATCAAACACAAGAGGCAATTCTTTTTCTATTTTTCCTAATACCTCGTTTGTGAAACCTTTTTCTTTTAAGCTCTGAGTATTTATGAAAGGTGCTCCGTTTAGAGTAGCGTAGCCCTTGCAGTAGTTTACAATCGCTTCTATTTCTGATTGAGAATAACCCAATTTTTTTAAAGCGGGTGGGACGGATTGATTGATAATTTTAAAATATCCTCCTCCAGCCAATTTTTTGTACTTCACTAATGCGTAATCAGGCTCAATCCCGGTAGTATCGCAGTCCATTACAAGACCGATTGTGCCTGTGGGTGCAATTACTGTGACTTGGGCATTTCTAAATCCGTATTTTTCACCGAGTTCGAGTGCCTTGTCAGAATCTTCTTTTGCTGCCTGTAGCAAGTAACCGGGGCAATTAGACGAATCAATTCCAACAGGAACAATAGTCAATCCTTCGTATTCTTCTGCGGATGCGTTATACGCTGCTCTTCTGTGGTTTCGGATTACTTTTAACATCTGAGATTTATTTTTTTCGTATCCGCTAAAAGTCCCGAGCTTGGATGCTATTTCGGCAGAGGTGGAGTAGGCAGTCATGTGCATTATACTCGTGATCGCACCTGTAATTCCCATAGCCTCTTTAGAGTCGTAAGGTACTCCAAGAACCATTAGGACTGATCCGAGGTTTGCGTAACCAAGTCCTAGTGTTCTAAATTTATAGGAAAGCTCTGCAATTTCTTTGGATGGAAACTGAGCCATAGTGACAGATATTTCTAAAATCAAAGTCCAGATTCTGCACAAGTATCTAAATGACTCTACATCGAATTGGTAGCTTTCAAAATTGATAAATTTCTGTAGGTTGGCAGAAGCTAAGTTGCATGCAGTATTGTCCAAGAACATATATTCCGAGCAAGGATTAGAGGCTTTTATTTCCCCATCTTCCGGGCAAGTGTGCCATTCGTTAATTGTTGTGTGGTATTGTGTGCCGGGGTCTGCACTCGACCAAGCTGCATAAGAAATTCTATCCCAAAGCTCTCTTGCCCTAAGCACTTTAATAGGCTTAGGCTCTCTTTTCTCTTTTTTAGATTTTTCTAATTCAGTTCTATTGTATAAATTCCAAGAAGTGTCTTTTTCTACTGCATCCATAAATTCATTTGTAACTCGAATAGAATTGTTGCTATTCTGACCGGATACAGTGTTGTAAGCATCTGACTGCCAGTCGGTCGTCAATTCTTCAAAAAGTATTTCTGTAAAACCTTGCTCTGCAAGATCAATCACCCTTTTAATGTAGTTATCTGGTACAAATACAGACCTTGCTTCTCGAATCGCTTCTCGTAAAATCGGGTTTTTATTTGGTAGAAATCTTTCTTTTTCGTTTTCTTTTGGAGTAAAATCAAAGCAAGATTTCATCACCTTGTTTAAGGCTCGATTGTTGTGGATAGAGCCTGTTACGAGTGATGCTACTTTTTTTTCTTCTTTTACTTTCCATTCTATAAATTCTTCGATGTCCGGGTGGTCCAAATCTAAACAAACCATTTTGGCTGCCCTTCTTGTAGTTCCACCGGATTTAATTGCACCTGCCGCTCTGTCCCCAATTTTTAAAAAACTCATAAGACCAGAGCTTTTTCCCCCACCGGATAGAGGCTCATTTTCTCCCCTTAAATTGGAAAAATTAGTTCCTGTCCCGGAGCCATATTTGAAGAGTCTTGCTTCTCTCACCCATAAGTCCATTATCCCACCCTCGTTTACGAGGTCGTCGTCAACGCTTTGAATAAAACAAGCGTGTGGTTGAGGGTGCTCATAAGAAGAGTTAGACTTGGTTAGTTTACCTGATTTAGGATCTACGTAGTAGTGCCCTTGAGATTTGCCGTCGATTCCATAAGCCCAGTGAAGACCAGTGTTGAACCACTGTGGAGAATTTGGAGCGGCCATCTGGCTTGCAAGAGTATAAATAGTTTCTTCGTAAAAAATACGTGCACTCTCTTCATTGGAAAAATACCCGTACTTATACCCCCAATAGGTCCAACAACCGGCAAGCCTGTGAAACACCTGTCTTGAGTCATTTTCACCAATAGTCCTGTCTTCCGGGTTTAGGTTAGCCAACTTTTCTTCATCAGGGACAGACCTTTGCAGCCATTCAGGGATTCCTTTCTCCTCTATACGCTTTAAATACTTGGGAATTCCTCGCCTGCGAAAATATTTTTGGGCTAAAATATCGGTAGCCACCTGCGACCAAAAGGATGGAACTACAATGTCTTTGGCTTCAAACACTGTAGATCCGTCTGCATTTCCTATTTTTGAATTTTTAGTAGTCCATTCTATCCCCGGATATAAAGAATTAGAGTTTTTAGTAAAATGTTTGTTAAATTTCATTATAAATCACACCACCTGCGTAAGAAAACATAAGAATTATGTCTCTCAGTCTTTGCAAGAGAAAAGTTTTAAAAAATTTTATAAATTTTTATTTTTTTTTAAATTTTTTTTAGTCAAATCCTCGCAAAAAAAGCCTATTTTTCAATCAATGCATTTTTCTCAATTTTTTGCATAAAAACAAATAGTAAAAAATAAACAATTTGTGAAACTATTTTCAATCGGAAAAATCATGAAAATTCCAACTAAAACAGAAATTTTTTCAACTAACCTTTTGCTTTAGAAACCAAAATTATTTAATCTATAGAAGTACAAAATTCCCGAACTGTCCTAACTCAAGCTTGTTATAGTATTTGACTAATGAAATTTTGTAAAATACTTTCTATCTTAAAATTACAAAAAAAAGATTCAGCTACCTAAACAATTGATTTAAAACAAATCTTCTTTGGATTGTTGAATAAACGATCCATTTCACCTACAGTAAAAAGAATTGACAGTAATCTATTTAAAAAAATCCTTGAAATTGATACTCCCCTTTAGCTCAGTCGGTAGAGCAAATGACTGTTAATCATTGGGTCGCTGGTTCGAGCCCAGCAGGGGGAGCGTATTTTTATACGCCCTCAAAATTAGATTCAATTCTGTGCTTAAAACACAATTCTTAACAAATACGAAATACAAGTGACAGAAATTCAGCGTATTTTATGTATATTCAAGGCAACAGCTAAAGGGAAATTTATTAAATAAATGGTATTTCAATATTTAAAATTAATGAGGATCCACCAGTGGATAAAGAATTCGATTCTTTTTGCAGGTTTGATTTTTGGAAAAAAACTATCTGATTCATCTGCTATACTGAGTAGTGTATTGGCTTTTTTAATTTTTTCACTTGTTGCAAGCTGTCAATATGTGATAAACGACTATATTGACAGACATGAAGACTCTCTTCACCCCGAAAAAAAGCACAGACCGCTCGCTTCGGGGAAATTGGATCCGGGCTTTGCACTAATCATTACTTGGATTATTTTACCCTTATGTTTGGTGTTTGCTTACAAATTAGACCCGATTTTCTTTTTCATACTTTTATTCTATTTTGTATTTAATTTAGCCTACAGTAAATATTTGAAGCATATAGTTATATTGGACGTAATGAGTATTAGCATAGGATTTGTGCTTAGAGCGATAGCCGGTGCAATTGTAGTCAAGGTAAGCTTTTCTTCTTGGCTCATACTTTGTACTTTTATGCTCTCCCTATTTTGGGGTTTTAGCAAAAGAAGAGGGGAATTGACTTTTCTTGAAGATAACGCTAAATCTCACAGAAAAATTTTAGAAGAATATTCTACGAATTTTTTGGATCTTATGATGGGAATTGTCGCATCACTTACTTTAATGAGCTATGTAATGTACACCTTGAGTCCATCTACTGTCGCAAATCTCGGAACAGATAAGTTAGTCTATACAATCCCTGTAGTAGTGTATGCAATATTTAGAAGTTTGTATATAATATACATAAAAAATATGGGACACAATCCGAGTAAGGCTATATTAACTGATGCAAGTGTACTCGTTTCCGGGCTTGTCTGGTTTATTATGGTTACTGTATTTATGTATTCAAATATAGATTTTAACTTTCACTTGCACCAATGAAAAAAGAAAAAATCTTTAAAATTTTTGGCTATCTAATTGTATTTTTAACTATTTCTATTGTAATTTCTTTTTTTCGGGGAGGAGGAAAACCGAATCTAGAAATCTTGGGTAAGCTAAGCGAAAATTCTATTTTACAAAATGACAATTCTCTAAAACAAGTGAAGGTTTGGTATTTTTGGGCTACATGGTGTGGGGTGTGCAAGCTAAACCAGCCTTTTATAAAATCAAATTATTCTTTTTTTAAAGATAAGATTTATTTTTTATCTATAGAAGAAGGTGAGTCTAAAGAAAATTTAGAAGCCTACATTCAAAAGAATAATATTGATTTTCCCGTGTTTCAAGGTTCCCCCGAAATACTGAAAAGTTTTGAAATAAAAGGTTTTCCGACCACTCTGTTTTTAGACAAAAATAACCAGATTGTGTTTTCTGATTCTGGAATTTTAAATCCGGTGAGTTTTTATTTGAGAATTATTTGGATACAATTATCTTCATTTTTCCGATAATTGAATTAGCCTAAGGGTGTATGAGATTCTTATTTTTTTCTATCTTGATTTCGTTCAACATTTTTGCACAAAATGTAAAAAAATATACAGTATCTTTGAAAGATATTGAAACTGAGTTTGGTTTTCAAATTGAAGTCAGAAATGATTTGCAACACACTGTAGTCAGAAAGAAATTTTTTACGAATCAATTTGATTTAGAAATTCCTACAGGAGAGCATAAATATCGATTTGGAATAATCGGTAAAAATGGAGAAGTGTACCTCTGGTCGAGCTGGAGTTCTTTGGCTGACAATCAGTTTACCGGATTGTTTCTCGTACCAAATCTTTTAGAGCCTACAAACAATCACTCATTGGATATTTCATATACAGATTCTATCCAGTTTAAATGGACTAAAATTGATAAGGCGATTTTTTATATTTTTGAAATTTATCAAAATAGAACATTTGGAGAAACCTTAGTTTTTCAGACAGAAATTTCTAAAAATTTTATAACTCTTGAACAATTTGATTCTTTGTCGGAAGGAAAATTTACGTGGCAGGTAAGGGCAGTTTTCCCCAAAGAAAGTGGGATTAAAAATGTTTTTAATTCAAATAGGAAGCATTTTTATTTGTATTTGTCTAAACCTGTTAAATTTTCTTCTCCAGAAGATTTAATTATCCTATCTCCTAAAAATCAATTTGTAGATCATTAATTTTCAAATTGGTCGGGCGTTGCATTTATATGGGACTATTCTTTGGCTGATGAGGACTGAAATAGTGAAGTTGGTTATTTTTTTTAAATTAGTTTTATCTTGTAGATAGAGTTTTTGAGCTTTCGCTTTTGGTGCAGATTTTGCACTTTTCGTGCAAAAATGTGGGATCTCCACTCTTTTCAGTAAAGTGTGTGCTTAATACCAATTGTGAACCTTTTATGCAAAAATGTGGGAACTCCAATTCGGAGGACTGATGCTTGAAGTCTGAGGTCGGAAATAGTGGAGGTAGAATCTTTTCTAAATAGGTTTTATTTTTTAGGATGAGGTTTTGATCTTTAGTAGAGTTTTTGAAATTTCGCGTTTAGTGCAGATTTTGCACTTTTCGTGCAAAAATGTGGGATCTCCACTCTTTTCAGTAAAGTGCATGCTTTATACCAATTGTTCACCTTTCACGCAAAAATGTGGGAACTCCACTTTTTTAGGGGATTTCAAGAAATTACGCCTTTAGTGCAGATTTGGGACTTTTTCTGTAAAAGCTAAAAATTTTCTAAAAATGCAAAAATTTTTTTTCTAAAGCAAACTTTTTTTACCTTATAAAGGAGAGCAGAAAAATTTACTTTAAGGAGAAATTTATGAACCCAGAAAAATATGTAGAAACACAATCGAGCTTGCTTGTTCCGGCAAAATACATGGACGAGTTCAATAGAAGAACAACGGGTTTTTCGAGACGAAAATATTTGCACGCATTGCTGAACAGATACAGAAATGTGATTCTTTGGGGTACTTTTGAGAAAATGGATAGAGTAAAGAAAGCGTATCAAGAAGTCGGGCAAAATTTGCAGAAGAAGAATTTTACCCCGAATAACGATGACTGGATTGAATTGGGGATTCTTGCAGACTGGCTTGGCACCACTAAGACCGCTCTTTTTACTCTTCTGTTAGTGCTTGACCTTGCTGAATGGGACATAATTCTCCCCAGCAGGTTCTTCGAGAATGGAGTTCCCACCCCGGTAACCATGATTGCGGGGGGTTCTTACCTCTCCAAGAGAAAAACAACTCGCTACAATAGACTAAAACGACACAAACCCGACGAATAGAAAAGAACCCTGCTAAAACAGGCAATTCAAGAGCCGGGCTTTCTAATCGTATTTTTTAGGGCATTCAGGTTATCCAAGAATCTTTTTTTCTCTCCCTGTCTTGCTGAGTTTCCCATGAGGGCTATCCCAAGGTATATATTCCCGTCTATATCTTTTGAAACAGACCGGATTAGACCGAATGTAGTCAAAGGAGACTGCATTTTAAAAAATATATCAAATGTGAACCCGGCGTGTTTAGGTAACTCGTTTATTAATTCTTTGTTGTCAATTTTTACTTTAAGTCCACCGGAAGATAGGTCTGTGACCGGGAATTTTTCTGTATTGATAGAGGTGTTTGATTCTCTAATTCTATCAACCATCTCAAAAGTGAGAGTTTTGATTTCCATAACCTTCCCCAAATCAAATGGAGTACTTTTACTTTGCATCTGAATGTATCCAATTGGAATTGCAACTTGGTCATGGTTTACATAAATGACAGGAACGATCATTTCAGATACGATTTTCTTAGCTTTGTAGTCATTGATAACTTGTGAAATTTCATCGTCCAGCTCTTCAGCGTAATCTATAAAATCATCATTCAGAGCTTTATAAGAATCCTTATCTGATGTATTTTCGATAAAGATAGTTTTGCCTGATCTTCGGACTAAGTTTAGCTTTTCGTCCACCCCCGAAAATACATCTACTTTTACGATATCGCAACTCGCTTTCAATTTTGTTTCATAATCTGCAAAATTAACTTTTACGAATGTTGGGATATTGTAAAGGCTTGCATCGATATTTGTTTTACTTGTACGAATATTAGTCACCCAGACTGTATTTGCTGGAGGTTGTATTCTTTTATCTTCTCTATCTTTTTTTGCAATAGTAATTGAGTCTATCTGCATAATATAGTGGCTTTGGGGCTTTTGAGCTAAAACAGTGCATTGAAGGCTAATGTACCTTGCTAGAACTTTGAAAAGAATGATTTTTTCACCTTCTTTTAGGTCGCGATTTTCGCTTATCCAAACATGGATTTTTGATGAGTCAGCCGAAAGCTCTTTTATAATAGCTGTAGAGTTGCTATTTGCGCCTTTTATATTCATTTCTGCCTTTATTAAAAATTTGGAAATGATATGCTTTTTTTTGGCAGTTTCTGAAACTAACTCAGATTCTCTTTTTTTCCTTTCAGATATATCCAAAGAAATTCCCTCTTTTTTTAAAAAATTATAGCTTTAATTACTGTAATTTTAAACTATTTACTCATATTCAAATATTTGGTAGAATAATGTCAAAAAAAGAAATATATGACAAGTCTATTTTAGACGGACTTTCAGGCGAGCAGCTTTTTAATCATCAGATTGGGCTGACTTATAGGGATTTTTTGGTTCTTCCGGGGTTTATTGATTTTAACCCGTCGGATGTAGATTTAGAAACAAAATTAACCAAAAATATTACGATTAAGAGACCTTTGATCAGCTCTCCTATGGACACAGTAACAGAATCTTCGATGGCGATTGCTTTAGCCTTACAAGGGGGAATTGGAATTGTTCACTACAACAATACGGTTGAATCCCAAGTTGGGCATGTCCAGAAGGTGAAGAGATATGAAAATGGGTTTATCACTGACCCTCAGGTGCTTGGCCCTAATAATACGATTCAGGACTTAGATGAGATCAAGGAAAAGTATGGGTTTTCCAGTATTCCTATTACAGAGGATGGGACATCAAATTCTAAACTAATTGGAATTGTTACAAACAGGGACGTAGATTTTGAGAATGATCGTACAATCATGTTAGGCAAAGTGATGACTACGAATCTGATTACGGGCCCTGTTGGGTTGTCTTTGAGAGAAGCAAATGAAAAATTAAAGATCACAAAAATCGGAAAGTTACCTTTGACAGACAAACAAGGCAGGATTGTATCTCTTGTAACTCGAAGTGATTTAAAGAAGAATAAAGAATTTCCAGATTCATCAAAGGATCAAAATAAACGATTACGAGTTGGAGCTGCAATTTCTACATTACCGGAATCTAGAGAAAGAGCTGCTGCACTTGCTGAGGCTGGAGTAGATGTGATAGTAATAGATTCTGCTCAAGGTAATTCAGAGTATCAGATTGAGATGATTCGATTTTTGAAAAATAGTTTTAAAGAGTTAGAGATCATTGGTGGGAATGTTGTAACCAAGAGTCAATGCAAAAGCCTTATAGATGCAGGTGCTGACGGACTTCGAGTAGGAATGGGACCAGGCTCGATATGTATTACACAAGATACTATGGCAGTGGGAAGAGCGCAAGCTACAGCAGTGTATATGACTGCAAGCTATGCGTCTCGTTTTGGAGTGCCTGTAATTGCAGATGGAGGAATTTCTAATATTGGAGACATTGCAAATGCTTTAGCAATAGGTGCTTCGACTTGTATGATGGGGTCTATGTTTGCAGGAACAAACGAAGCGCCGGGTGAATACTTTTATGAAAATGGGGTTCGTCTAAAAAAATATAGAGGTATGGCAAGTCTTGAAGCAATGCAGGCAGGTGGAGAGAAAAGATATTATAGCGAAAGCCCTAAGATAAAAGTAGCACAAGGCGTTAGTGGTGCAGTTGCAGATAAAGGCTCAGTGATTAATTTTGTTCCGTATTTAGTTCAAGGTTTAAAACTTTCACTTCAAGATATGGGGTATAGAAATATTTCAGATCTTCACAATGCGTTAAAAGATGGGAGTCTTAGATTTGAAAGAAGATCAGAGTCTGCTCAAATGCAAGGATCTGTTCATGGGCTTTATTCCTATGTAAACCCTGTCATGCGTGTTGAGTAAAAAGGTATTTTGAATAGACAATGAAAGAAAATAGATTGTATTCGGCGAAATTTATGACGCTACTGCAAAAACCCCTTTCAGGGCTTTTTACAACGCTAGAAAATGGCACTTTTATTGGCTTTTTGAACAATTGCTTTTTCAAAAAAAGACTTTTTGCAGGTATGCCATTTATAAAAATATTATTTATAGCGAGTATGATTGTATTATCAGCTTTTTCTGATTCACTTTTTTCTGATCCGATTACCGGAAAAACCGCACAAGAAATGATCGCAAGGTTGGACCAAACTATCAATCTGGGTCAAGGTTTGGTTCGAGCCAATTTGACTCTTATTAAACGCTCTGGAGACAGCACTACTTGGAAAGTCAATATATTCAGAAATAAGGACGACTCATTGTATTTGTTTGAGAGGGGTGGGCGAGGGCTTGAAGCAAAAATTTTATTTAAAGATGAAGGCGATCGGGTATTTTTATACAATGCGAATTCTGCTAAAATTTTTCAAAAGAATGAAGAAGAAAAATTTGAGCCCCATTTTACGACTGGGTTTAGTTTTATTGATTTGTCTGGTTATTCTTATCAGGTGAATTACAACCCAATCATATTGGGGAATCAAGATATAAGTGGTAAAAGTTATTTGAGGGTGTCACTAAAGCCTATCCTTGGCTATAGTTATAAAAAATTAGTGTTACTGTTTGAGAATCCGATTTTACGACCTACAAGAATTGATTTCCATGATAAAGATGGTGTCCTTTTTAAAACATTAAATTTTAAGTATTCTAAGTTACGCATAAAAAGTAAAAACATTACTTCAGAGGTAGAGTTCCCTTCGAGGTTGGAAATGCTTGATTTGAATACGGGAGGTATTTCTGTTTTGGAGTATTTGGATATAGACAGGGATGTAATCCCGGACAAGTCACTTTTTGAATCAGCCAATCTCAATAAATAGAAGTATGCTCAATCGTTCAAAACGATATATAGAAATCATTGGAAGAAATATATGAAATTAATTTTGAATCTAATGATTTCTTATAATTTTAAAAAGCCGATTGTATATTTCAGAAGCGATGGAAAAAAAATCAAGATATTGGATTTTTATAATATAGAAAATCTCTTGTTTAGGATTTTTTACTCTATAAAAAGAATGATTCGGATTGGAAAAAATCGTCAAATTCTGGAAATGCCTTTTTTTACGAGTTTAAAAATGTTCGATGTTTCTACGGAAACTATTTCTATAATTGATTTCTATAAGGTTCTTAGGGATGCTATATCGAATAAGTCTTTATTCGATGTAGCCAATATCAATAAATAGGAAGATGATTTTTTTTAGAGAGAATTCAGATTTGTTAAATGAGATTACTTTATTGCAGCCAGAAATAGAACATCTAAAAAGTTTTAGAATTTTTCACAAAGATAAAGAAGTAGAATTTAGAGACGGAAGTGGGAATTCTTTTTTTTATTATGTTCAAGAGTCTTCAGAAAAAGGAATTTTACGAAATAAAAAAATCTTTCAAGAGAAAGAGTATGCTATTGAAATCGCAACTGCAATTCCAAAATCAGAAAGGTTGGATTTTTTGATTCAGAAAGGCACAGAAATCGGAGTGAGCCGATTTCTATTTGTGAATTTCATGCAATCAGAAAGAAAAGATTTTAATTTAGATAGGTCACAAAAAATTATTAAAGAAGCTGCCTCTCAATCAAAAAGGCATTTCCTGCCTAAAATCCAAAAATATGAAAAATTAGAAAAGTTATTGGATTCCGGAAAAAAGTTTTTTTATTTGGACCCTTTGTCAGAAGAAAATATATCCGAAGAAAAAATAAAAAATCGTGTTCCGATTATTGGACCGGAAGGCGGGTTCAGAAAAGAAGAGATCGAGTTATTGAGCAAGAGAGGAGTCAGTGGGTATTGTATTGGTAAAAATATATTAAAAATTGAAACTGCTTTTTTGTATATTGCGTCTGTTATTCAGTATATTTCTTTTTTTTCGGAGAAGGATACATGAAAACCTTGTTGAGTTGGGTTATTTTAACAGTAGGTATTTTTTCTTGTTCAAAATACGACAAGAATATAACTCCACCTAAAGCTATTCAAGGCGTTTTCGATGCAAGAGAATGGGCTTTTGAAAATAAAAATCCTATTTCTCTTTCAGGAGAATGGGAATTTTATTGGAATGAAATTGTTTATAGTGGAGATGAATTTACCAAAGAGAAAAAAATGTTCATACAAGTTCCAGGAATTTGGAACAATACCGAGATTGCAGGAATGAAACTTGGTGGAGAAGGCTACGCTAGTTATCGCCTGATAGTGAAGACAAATTCTAAAACTCCTCTCTCCCTAAAAAGAATACACAGTGATAGTGCTTTTGATTTTTTTGTGAATGGAAAAAAAATCATTCAACGAAATGATTTTGGAGTGAATGAAGACTCCTCTCACCCCAGCTACTATCCACAGATTGTTCACCTTCCGTTTCGCGAGGACGGGGCCTATGAAATTATTGTACACGTTTCTAATTTTCATCATGCGAAGGGAGGGATACGCGAAGCGATTCTTATTGGTGATGAGGATGAAATCGCCAATTTAAGAGAGAAGAATATTTTTCTTGATTCATTTTTGTTTGGTAGTCTTTTAATTATCGGGTTGTACCATTTCGGCTTGTATTCTTTAAGAAGAAACGATAGATCAACTTTGTACTTTGGATTTTTCTGTCTATTGATGGGGATACGAACTTTGTTGACCGGAGAGGTTTTGTCTTCTCGTTTATTTCATTTTTTAACTTGGCCTGTGGGTTTAAAAATTGAGTATTTGACTTTTTATCTTGGAACGCCTTTTTTTCTTTTCTTCTTAAACTCCATCTTCCCAAGAGAATCAAAAAAAATACTATATCGAATTTTATTAACTGTTAGTGTGCTTTTTACCTTAATTGTTATATTAGCACCAGCTATAATTTATACAAAAACTTTAAATGCAATGATGGTCGTGACTCTTATTGCCATACTTTATATAACTTGGGTAATGGTTCATGCCGTGAAAAGAAAAAGAGAAGGAGCAAAATCTTTTTTTACCGGATTACTAGTTTTTATAGGATGCGTCGTAAACGATATATTATACACAAGTCAAATAATTTATTCTTCCTACTTGGGTACTTACGGATTTTTCTTTTTCGTATTTTCACAGTCTTTTCTTTTATCTGTTCGGTTTTCCAAAGCATTTAAAAAAATTGAAGAGTTGTCTTATGACTTAGAGAAGCAAAATGAAAAGTTGGTAAACTTGGATCAATTAAAAGATGAGTTTCTTGCAAACACTTCCCATGAATTGAGAACACCTCTAAATGGAATAATAGGAATTGCAGATTCTATGATTCATGGAGCTACAGGAGAAATTAGCGATATTCAAAAGGAAAATCTTTCTCTCATCAAAGACAGTGGAAAGAAACTTTCAAATTTAGTTAATGACATTATGGATTTCTCTAAACTAAAAAATCATGATTTAGAGTTGAACCTTCACCCGCTAAACCTGAATCAAATTGTAGATGTAACTCTGACTATTTGCAAAAGTTTATTGAAGGGAAAAAATATTATTTTAGAAAATAAAATTCCTGAAAAATTTCCTTCGGTTATAGCAGATGAGAATCGACTTCAACAAATTTTATTTAATCTAATTGGCAATGCAATTAAATTTACAGATGCGGGTAGCGTGAAAGTAATTGTCGGTACAAACGGAGATCATGCAGAGGTATCAATTATAGATACAGGAATTGGGATTTCTAAAGAAAAACAAAAAGAGATTTTTAACGCTTTTGAACAAGTAGATTCTTCTATTTCCAGAATTTACGGGGGCACAGGTCTTGGACTTTCTATTTCAAAAAAACTTATAGAATTGCAAGGTGGGAATATTCGAGTTCAATCAGAAGAAAGTAAGGGATCTACGTTTACGTTTACAATACCTATTTCACGAGATACGCAAATATCAAAAAGTGAAACTCTATACGGAAGAAGTGATTTTTCAGAGGGAGAAGTTAATCCTTCAAATAAAAAAACTAACTTTGAAATACAAAAAGATCTGAATTCTAAAAAAATCTTGGTCGTTGACGATGAATCGATAAATATACGCGTTTTAGTTAATCAGTTGAATCTCGAAGGGTACGATATTCATTCTGCAAGCAGTGGGTTAGAAGCCTTGAAATTAATCGAAGACGGTCTATGCCCAGAATTGGCGATTCTTGATGTGATGATGCCGCGAATGAATGGTTATGAATTGTGTAGGCATATTCGGAAAAAATATTCAATGACTGAAATGCCGATTCTACTGCTAACAGCCAGAAAGCAGATACGAGATATAGTGGCAGGATTTGATGCAGGAGCAAACGATTTCTTGAGTAAGCCGTTTGAAAGAGAAGAGCTTTTAAAAAGAATAGAAACCTTGATAGAGTTGAAGCGTGCAGTGAGCAATAATGAAAAATTTATTTCTTATAGAAAGGAGTTGGAAATAGCTACGAAAATCCAGAAGTGGATTTTGCCGGATAGTTTTCCTGAGATTCCTAATATACGTTATGCGTCATTATATCTCCCTATGACAGAGATTGGTGGAGACTATTATGATTTCCATTGGATGGGAGATGAAGGGTTAGGAGTTTTTATAGGAGATGTTTCCGGGCACGGGATACCTGCAGCTATGATTTCTGCTATGACGAAGATTGCATTCTCCATGCAAAAGCATAACGCAAAAGACCCTACTCTATTATTGAAAGGGATTAATGAAATATTGGTAGGAAAAACTGCAAGACAATTTCTAACGGCGGCTTACATGTATTATGATACACAAACTCGAATTATGAAGTTGTCAGTTGCGGGTCATCCTGCACCGATTGTACTGAATCGAAATACGGGGGAAAAGTTTATACCAGAAATAAAAGGGAGGGTTGTAGGAGTTTTTCCAGACAGTGAATATAAACAAGTGGAATATACTCTTGAGAAAAATACCAGAGTGTTTTTATATACAGACGGGGTAATCGAAATTTTAAATCGGCAAAATGATATTTTTGGTGAAAAAAGAGTTGAAGAAATTTTACAATCAAGCTTAAATTTAGACGCAAATGAAATTACTCTGCTTTTTGAAAAAGAGTTGTCTAAGTGGTCCGGACGTGAAGTCTTCAATGACGATGTTACGATTTTGGTGTTGGATTTTGCTTAGAAAAATTGAAAGTATCATTTCTTTGGAATTTATTATTTTAGTACTGTGTTTTACTTTTTTTCAAATCGAATTATACGCCTGGGATATTTCCAAAAATAAAGACGGAATCAAAGTTTCTACAAGATACACAAAAGAGTCCAATTTAAAAGAATTCAAAGCCGAGATGGAAGTCAATGCACCACTCAATAAATTTATTATTATAATGGAAGATGTATCAACTTACCCTACATGGATGCACAATTGCCAAGAAGCAAAAATTTTAAAAACAATTAATAAAAACGAAAGGATTACTTATCTCGTGAATGGTGCGTCTTGGATAACTCAACAAAGAGATATGGTCATTCATTCTAAAATCATCAGGCAACCTGCCACAAAAGAAATATTAATCCAATTGGATGGGAAGCCGGACTTTATCCCTCCTCAGGAGGATTTTATTCGAGTTCCAAGGGTAAAGGGGTATTGGAGATTTATTTCCATAAATTCCAATAAGACTCGTGCTATTTATCAATTGATATTGGAGCCGGGAGGAAGTATTCCGAATTGGCTTGCAAATACCACTGTAGTGGACACACCTTTTAGTACTATGACGAATCTAAAAAAACTCGCCGAAGAAAAATAAAATAATCGTCTTAAATTTATACTTGCAAAAAAGTTTCCATTTATAGAAAAATTAATTGATACCCATGAAGAAAGGAAGTAAAATGAAACAAGCCTATAAATATCTAATCGCAGCCTCAGTCGTTTTTATTGTACTACTTGCTATGTATGCGATATTTTCACCCGATAAACCCTCCGAAAAAAAATCAAAAACCTCCGAGTCCGAATATATGAGCTTTAAGAAAGACCCGACTTTGGAGCAATTGGGGGATACGGGATTTGAAACTATTACAGATGATGCAGAGCAGATGCTGGAATTTTATAAAAAATGGTCTCAATACCCACCCTTTTCTCGCCCACTTCACAAAGGACAAGTTGACCTCACTGACCCTTATAACCCTGAGCGTCCGGCTATCGGAATTATTTCTGTTCCTGCGTCTCAATGTTCTCCAACTAAAGAAGGTGGAATTCGATGCGAAAAACCAGCTGTGTTTACAGATCACCAGTGCAAACTCACTCCAGAAAAATCTATTTCAGTCGGGAAGAAAGATTTTCACGTATTCTTGAGTTGTAACGATCAAAAAGGACAACTGCTTCCGATCACTAAAATTGTACCAAAAGTTTATACTATTCCTTTTAGAGAATCTATCCCTTCTCTTCCGGTAATTCATTTTGGGGACGATGGAACAAATGGAGACATAGCTAAGGGAGACAACCAATATACTTTTCTTCTTCGACCTACATCCAACGATTGGGGAGATATGTTTCTTGAAGTTGATATGGAAATTGGAGGGAAACCCCACAATCAGAGGGCAACTTGGTATAGCACACCAATCCCTGTTGCTGAATTCAAATCAGGTATTCGAGATAGCATAAAAGACGGTAGCCTTGTAGTGACAGTTCCAGTGAATATCTTAAAAAAAGGGTACTACCATTTTGACGCAAATATCCAAGGATCCGGTGAGGATAAGGATTTTGTAGCTACAAGTTCTTGGGAAGGAGATATTGACTCAGGAGCACAAAAAATTGACTTTCAGTTTTTCGGGAAAATTATCAAAGATTCAAGAATTGATGGTCCCTATCTTGTAAGAGAAATAAGAGGAAAGCGAAACAATTCTCCCGTAACCCCTTCTATGGTGAATAAGGCGATGACTGAGGGAAAGGAAATTTCCGGAACTCACAAAGAGCCTCTTTGGGAATATTTAGAGCCTCCTCCTAACTACACTACCTCTGCATACCAATACAAAGAATTTTCAGGGGAAGAATGGAATTCTAAAGAAAAAGAAGAAAGGCTTCAATTTTTAGAAAAGCAAGTAAAATCAAAATAACAAAAAAAGGTAAAATTTTTTAAAAAAACACTATACAAAATTCTACTAAAAATTTACTATGTTTATATATATTCTACTTAAGGACGAGCTTGGTGCAGAGAATTTGATTTTAGTAGATTTTTTTTGGAAAAATTGCATAGATTTTAAAAATTTTGTAGTTTTTTAGCAAAATTTGTCTGTGTGGTATTATAGAATGAAATTATTCCAAAAGTGAAAAATTTGAGGAAAAGACGAAAATAGTAGAAAATTTTTTTTACCAAACTTTAAAAAATTTACCTATATATAGAAACGAGTAAGGAACAGGAAAAATGAAGAAAGCAAAAGAAGAAAAAACTGAAGAATTTCAAAACGCAAAGAATGACGAAAAAAAACAAGCTATCGACGCAGCGGTAAGTCAGATAGAGAAACAATTCGGGAAAGGCTCGATAATGAGGCTTGGAGGAAATACAGAATCTACTGTGATTCCTGTGATTTCTACAGGCTCTTTGGATTTAGACATAGCTCTTGGGATCGGTGGGCTTCCTATAGGCAGGATAGTTGAAATATACGGACCTGAATCTTCTGGAAAGACCACACTGATGCTTTCGGCTATTGCCGAAGCACAGAAAAAAGGGGGGATCGCTGCTTTTATAGACGCAGAGCATGCCTTGGATCCTTCTTACGCTAAGAAACTTGGCGTAAGCGTTGAAGATTTGCTCATAGCTCAACCGGATACAGGTGAAGAAGCCTTAGAAATCTGTGAATCTTTGGTTAGGAGTAATGCAATCGATATAATCGTGATAGATTCGGTTGCGGCTCTTGTACCTAAGGCAGAAATAGAAGGGGATATGGGGGATTCCCACATGGGCTTGCAAGCCAGACTAATGTCGCAAGCTCTCAGGAAATTGACTGGTACTATATCAAAGTCCAATACTACTGTGGTTTTTATTAACCAAATTCGGATGAAGATAGGGGTAATGTTTGGTTCTCCCGAGACTACAACTGGTGGAAATGCGCTAAAATTCTATGCAAGCGTAAGGATGGATATTCGTAAGATAGAGACTTTGAAAGATAAGGAAGACCCCTACGGTAACAGGGTAAGAGTCAAAGTAGTAAAAAATAAGTGCGCTCCTCCGTTTAGGCAGGCTGAGTTTGACATTTTATTCAATTCCGGCATATCGAGAGAGGGGTCATTAATAGATTTAGCAGTAAAGCACGACTTGATTGTGAAGGGTGGCTCTTGGTATTCTTACAATTCCGAGAAAATCGGGCAAGGAAAGGAAGCTGCAAAGACTTTCCTATTAGAAAACCCAGAAATTGCTGCGAAAATAGAGGATCAGATAAGAGATTTAAACGATCTTCCTAAATCGGCACCTAAAACGCCTGCAAATTCTGTCAAGACCATAAATTCGGAAAAATCTGACAAAAGTGAAAAAAATTCGCAAAAAAAGAACTCCGGACTAGAAGAAGAGCTTGAAGCAATTGAAGCCACCGGATAGAATAGACAAAAGGCTTTCTTTTTAGAAACTATGAACGCCGAGCCTTAAAAAGCTCGGCTTTTTTTTAAACAGTTTGCAGTAGGACTCTTAAAAAATGAACGTATCTATCATCGGTGCCGGAGGGCTTACCGGTAAAGAACTGATTTCTCTATTAACTCACCACCCAAATATTGAAATTTCCCATATCACAAGCAATAAAACTCCGGGATTAAAACTCTCGGAGGTATTTCCTGCTACTCGATATAAGAAAGATCTTGTGTTTAAGAAGCACGAAGACGAAATCCCAAAAGATTCTTTGGTTGTGCTTGCAGTCCCAAACGATGTCTCCTTGCAGATTACCCCTAAATTATTGGATAAGGGTTACAAACTGATTGATTTATCAGGAGCATACAGGCTACACAATCGGGAAATCTTTGAAAAATACTACAAGTTGCAGCACGATTCTTTTTCATTAATGAAAGATGTAGTGTTCGGGCTACCTGAAATTTTTAGAAAACAAATTCAAAACTCCAGATTTGTATCTAACCCGGGTTGTTATTCCACTTCTGTGATCCTACCCTTGTTTTTTTTAGGGGAGTTACGAAAAAAAATTCACTGCCCTGTAGTGGTTGACTCTAAGTCGGGGGTAAGCGGTGCAGGGGGTAGGACTGAAGATATAGGATTCACTTTTACCAATACCTATGAAAATTTTCGAGCCTACAAGATTTTCCATCACCAACATTTTCCAGAGATGGAAGAATACTCAAGAGCTGGAAGCGATAAACAGATTAAGATAATTTTTACTCCTCATTTGTTGCCAATTTATAGAGGAATCTTGACTACAATTGTAATTCAATTTGAAGAAAGTGTCTCAAAAGAAGAGATTGAGAAAGAACTGAATCAGTATAGAAACGAGCCTTTTGTCAGATTTTATAATTCTCCCGAAGAAATTGAGTTGAAAAATGTGCAAAATACGAATTTTTTAGATATTGGTTTTAAAGTAGAGGAAAATATCCTAATTCTAGTTTCTGCGTTAGACAATTTAGTAAAAGGTGCGGCAGGTCAGGCTTTGCAAAATATTAATCTAATGTTTGGTTTTGACGAAAGAAAAGGATTGATAGATTTTCAGTAGTTTCGTATTTTTCTTTTTAGACCACCCTAAACTTAACGGAAAAAGAAAATGGAAAAAGAAAGTGTTTATCACCTGATTCGAGACGTTGCAACTACTTACGCAGAAAGGCCCATGTATTGGGTGAAGGATGAATCCGGGGAGTATAACGGAATTCGCTATGCAGAATGGTATGAGGATTTAAAAAAACTCTCTTGCTATTTAATTTCTGAAGGTGTTAAAAAAGGAGATAAGGTCGGCTACCTCTGTGATAACAGATATGAATGGTTGCTTTGCAGCTTAGGAGTTGTAACTATTGGAGCAGTAGATGTTCCAAGAGGGTGTGATGCTACTCCAGAAGATATAAAATATATCTTAAATCACACTGAGGCAGGAGTTGTAATTTTAGAAAATGAAAAAGTACTAAAAAAAATTACAAACTTCGGAGACGAATACCCACATATCAAAACAGTAATTTTAATCGAGAACGAAGATAAGTTTAAAAATTTAGATGAGCACAAAAAGAAACTCTCCAAAGCAAAATTTATTTTTTTAAGAGAAGCAATCGCACTCGGAGAAAGTTTTATTAAAAAGAAGGGTGCAAAAGAATACGAAAAAAGAGGGGAAGCCTGTGAGTTAATGGATCTGGCTACTATAATTTATACTTCAGGAACGACAGGTGCACCTAAAGGTGTAATGCTTACTCACAGAGCTTTTACTTGGGAAATTCATCAATTGCAGAATTATTTACCGATTTCCTATTTAGATAGAACCTTGATTTTTTTGCCTCCTTGGCATATCGCAGAAAGATTACTCGAGACCGCTCTAATTTCTTGGGGTGCTTCTATGGCTACAAGCTCGATTCCGACTATACCGCAAGATATTCAAAAAGTGAAACCTACTGTTCTTGTATCTGTTCCAAGACTTTGGGAAGGTATGTACAAGAAAATTTTCGACAACGTGAAAAAAGCTCCACCTATAAATCAAAAATTATTCAACTTTGCTCATTTTGTAGTAATGAAATACAGAAATCTTTTAGACACAGCTCTGGACAATTATGTAAGCACAATCCCTGAAAATGAATCTGAAAAAATGATTAATAGAATAGTTGCCGCAATTCTTTTGATACCATTTTTTCCTTTGAATAAAATTGCACAGATAATTATGAAAAAAGTTAGAAATGTATTGGGCGGACAGATGAGATTTGCGTTATGCGGTGCAGGGGCCATGCCTGAAAATGTATCTGTATTTTTTCGATCGATTGGAATTCCAATTATTGAAACGTATGGAATGACTGAGACCACGGGTGTTTCGTGTTTAGGTGCTGCGATATGGCCTAAGATTGGAGCCATAGGGAAGGTTATGCCTGGAGTTCAAGTGAAATTATTAGACGAAAAAAATCGAGTGGTGACTAAGCCTGGAGATAAAGGAGTCGCTTGGCACAAAGGTCCTCATATAACAATCGGGTATTATAAAAATGAAGAAAAGACTAAGGCTACACTAATAGACGGTTGGCTCGATTCAGGAGATATATTGACTTGGACTACTACAGGAGAGTTAAAATTTGCAGGTAGAGCAAAAGATACAATAGTTTTATCGGGTGGAGAAAACTTAGAGCCGGGACCTATCGAAGGGAAATTGGCTGAGTCGAATTTTGTCAATCAAGTAATCGTAGTAGGTCAAGACAGGAAAAACCTTGGAGCAATTATTGTTCCAGCATGGGATGCAGTCAAAGAGCATTTTAAAACAATGGGCAAGGATATAAAAACAGATCCAAAAGATTGGAATAAAGATCCTGCAATTGTAAAATTTTATAAGGACATCATAAAAGAAAAAGTTAACAATGACCCCGGATTTAAAGTATTTGAAAAAGTTTCTAATTTACATATTCTTCACAAAGAATTTGAAAAAGGTATAGAAATGACTGAAACGATGAAATTAAAGAGAAACGTTATCTTTGATATGTATGCGAAAGAAATAGACGACATGTACAGATCTTCTAAGGATGACTGATACAAAGAATTTACTTTTTTGTGGTGCATTTGAAGGAGAAGTTGACTTACTTATAAGAAATAATTTTCCGGTATTAGTGAGTGGGGTTGGAATATCGGAATCTATTTTTCAACTGCAAAAATATATCTACGACAAAAAGAGTACTCCGGAAATAATTTTTTGTGGTTCTTGTGGTAGTTATGATATAGAAAAGCATACGATCGGGGAAATCGTTTATTCAAATACTTTTATCTATCAAGAAATTGCTGAGAGCTATGGGATTGTAAAAGTACCTGATCTAATTCAAAAAAATATTCAAACAGATTCTTCTATTAAAATCAAAAATTTTATAAAATCACAAAACCTAAAAGCAGGTATTACAAATTCTACGAATTCTATAACCATTCAAACCATTGAAAAAAAATATATTTCTAATTTAGAGAATTTGAATTTTGAAAACATGGAATCATTTGGACTCGCATTTGTTGCCAAAAAACTGGACTTGAAGTTTACCGCTTTTTTTTCAGTTACAAATTTTGTAGGTGAGAATGGCAGCTTTGAGTGGCATAAAAATTGGAGAGTATCCTCAAATACTCTCCAATCTCTGATTCTGGAAAATTTTTACTGATTTTAGTTAGGATTTTTTAAATGCGACATAATTCCCGAATTCGGCTTTTTAGGTTGGAGTTCCCACATTTTTGCATAAAAAGTTTCGAATTAATATAAAGTGTGTAATACCATAAATTATGCTCAAAATAAAAAATTCCATAGGGAAGGAAATCTATCTGAACAAGATATTTAATTTCTCTACTTCCATCCTCAGGCCTCCATCATCAATCTTCTGGATCCCCACATTTCAAGAGCTCAATATAAGGATCGCCTATCAAACCAAGTGCTTTAGTGAAAGCAGGCTCTGTCTTACATCCTTGATTTTTTAAATCAATAATTTCTTGTCTGAATTTTTCTCCGTTTTCTTTCAGTAATTTGTATTCGACCAAGAGATGTCTGTAAGCGAGCTGGTCTTTCGTAGGGATATTCTGCCCAAAAATCTCAATTGGAAAATCTTCTAATACAAAGTTGACTACAACTGTCGATACGTTTAAATCCTGCTTCTCCCTGATTGTAAAATCTTTTTTATCTTTGAAATTTTCTGTGATCAACTTTTTAAATTCATCCTTGTTGGTAAAACAACAAATAATATCAAGGTCGCTATTTTCGACATCAATACCTATTGGAATTGTTCCAACCAGCATGGGATCAAATAGTTTGAGTTTTATTAGTACTTGATGATTTGTTAAAATAGAATAAGCTTTCTGTTGTTGGCTCCTACCGCTTAGCAAATATTCTATATTAGTAAAATCCAAGTTCCATTTTTGCTTCATCGGAAGCCATTTCTCTTGGATCCCATCTAGGACTCCAAACAATGTTCACTTCTGCATCCTCGATCCCATCGACCCGGAGACATGCGTTATACACCTCGGATTGAAGCTGAGGACCTAGGGGGCAGGCCAAACTGGTAAGAGTCATCTCTACAAAAACCTTATTGCCTTCTATTCTAATATCATAGATTAGACCAAGCTCCATAAGAGAAATCCCAATTTCTGGGTCGTCAACTAATCGAATAGATTCATATAAAGTTTTTTCTAAATCGGTTATCGGTTCTTTTAATATCATGATTGAAACGCCTTTTCTAAAGTATTCCACGGAAGTACAGCACACTTTACTCTAACAGGATATTTCTTTACTCCTTTTAGTGAGCTAAGGTCTTCCAACTCTTCATTAAAGTCAGGTTCTTGATCTTCAAGAATCATTCCCTTAAATTTTTTAATCAGATTCATAGCTTCTTCTTTTGTTTTACCTTCAATTGCATCTACCATCATTGATGCAGAAGATTGAGAAATCGAGCATCCTTTGCCTTGAAATTTTACCTCTTTTACAATTCCATTTTCGATATTCATAAAAATTTCTAATTCATCCCCGCAAAGTGGGTTCACTCCTTTTTCATGAATATGGGCATTTGCAATGGAGCCGTAATTCCTTGGGTGTTCAAAATGATCCATGATCACTTCTTTATATAAATCGTTACTTAAGGACACGTCCAAAAATCTCCTTTACCTTATACAGTGACTTGATGAAATTGTCTATATCCTCTTTTGTATTGTAAAGATAAAAACTTGCTCTGCAAGTTCCTGGAATAGAAAGTAGTTTCATATAAGGTTGGCAACAATGGTGGCCAACTCTAATTGCGACTCCTTCTTCATCCAAAATACTTCCTACATCATGAGGATGAACTCCTGGAAAATTAAACGATACAACCCCACCACAATTTTCAGGGTCGCTCGTCCCGTAAATTGTAAGTCCTCCAAAAGTTTTAAGCCTCTCTAAGGCATAAGAAGTAATTTCTTTTTCGTGTAGTCTTATCTCATTCATACCGATATTTTCTAAATATTCAAGAGCATGAAAGAATCCAATCACGCCTGAAATATTTGGGGTACCAGCTTCAAATTTAGCAGGAAGGTCTGCATAAGTGGAAAAGTCTTTTTGAACTTCGGCAATCATATCTCCACCACCTAACCAAACCGGCATTTGTTCCAAAATTTCTTCTTTTCCGTAAAGAACTCCCACACCTGTAGGCCCAAGCATTTTATGGGCAGAGAAAGCATAGAAGTCAACATCTAACTCTTCAACATTTGTAGGGAGATGGCTTGCACCTTGTGCCCCATCCAATAGAACTAACGCACCCACTTGCCTTGCTCTTTTTACAATGGGCTGAATATCATGAATAGTCCCTGTTACATTAGACATCTGTGAGATTGCAATGAGTTTTGTTTTCATTGTAATTATTTTATCTAAGCAGTCTAAATTCAGAGTGGAGTCCTCGTTTAAAGGAATAAATTTCAGAGTAGCTTGTTTTTCTTTTGCGAGCAGATGCCAAGGAACTAGATTGGAATGGTGGTCTAACTCAGTTAAGACTATTTCATCTCCTTTTTGAATATTCGCTCTGCCCCAGCTTTGGCTCACTAAATTAATACTTTCAGTAGCGTTTCTTGTAAATATAATAACTTTTGCGCATTTTGCTCCAATAAACCTTGCAACTTTCATTCTGGTTTTTTCAAATAGCTCTGTAGCCTTCTGTGAAAGTTGATAGACTCCTCTGTGGATATTTGCATTTTCTTCTTTGTAGTATTTATCAATTGCGTCAATAACTTGAAATGGCTTTTGAGAACTGGCAGCACTATCCAAAAATACGAGAGGCTTTCCATTCATAGTAGTCGAAAGAATCGGAAAGTCTGTTCTGATTCTGTGCGGGTCAAACTGCATTCTTCATCCTTCGAATCTTTGGAGAGATTCTTTATTTTTCTTTATCATTTCCAAACAACTTTTCGTGAATATAATTTTTCATGCTCTCTTTTTCTGATTCGATTGGAAGCCTATCCAAGACCTCTGATAAAAATCCTTCAACAATTAAAGACCTCGCCTCGTCTTCTTTCAATCCTCTCGACAATAGATAAAACAATTCTTCTTCTTGAATCTCTCCCACAGTTGCTCCATGAGAGCATTTTACATCGTGCGCAAAAACCTCGAGTTTAGGTATAGACTCTGCACGGGAGGTTCTATGTAAAATAAGATTTTTATTCATCTGGGTGGCAATAGCTTTTGCGGAAGATTTTGGAATATTTAAGTTTCCAGTAAATACATGGTGAGATTTATCTTTTGTTACTATTTTAACAAGTAAATTGCTGCTGGTATTGTTTGCATTATGGTTGATTCGTATGTCAGTATCTAAAAATTCATTTCCTGTGAGTGCGTTTGCGCCTAACGTCTCTACAAAACTTCCACTTCCATTTATATCGGATTCAATTACTGTTTTGCCTTTAAAGCCTCCTTTGTTAAAATAAAAATTTGTAAAATTTGAATCTTTCCCTATTTTCGCGTAGATGTTTCGGAAATGAATAGCAGTAGAGTGAAAATTTTCTGTAGCTATATAAGTTACATTAGAAGAATCTTTCTGAAGAATATAAGTAAAAGAATTTATAAAAATTTGAGATTTTTCATGTTTTGTGGATATATCTTCAACAATTTTGGTATTAGAATAAGTATTTGCATTTACAACTGTAAGAGGGAAAATAGAATTGCTATCTTTTGATAGACTGTATCTTAACATAATTGGTTGTGAAATTTCTTTGCCTTCAATTTCCAGATAATAAGCAGATGAAAAAAAAGCCAAGTTGAACATCTTAAAAAAATCTCCAGAAGACTGGAGAAGAATCTCTTCTAATATTTTTTTTAATGTGTTACTTTTCTCACCCGTTGTGTTCGAGAAGGTATTTAGTATAACGCCTTCTTCTTTTGATTCAATATTTACGAGATCGTGGAAAAACGCAAAATCAGAAGGATGAAAATTTTCAAAGGGAAACTTTCTCCAAACTTCCATTTTTGAATTTGGAAATTCTGAATTTAGTAATTTTTCGTAAGCTCTTTTTCTAAAATCTCTTAACCATTCCGTTTTCTCGGAAAGTATAAAGATTTTGGAGTGGGTGTCTTGGGAATTAGAGATTTGAAAACTCAATTCTGTGATTCCTTCGTATTCACGAAATCTCCCAAAACGTGCTCATACCCTTTTTCTTCCAATTCCATTGCCAGCTCTTTTCCACCTGTTCTGACAATCTTCCCATCAATAAATATATGAATATAATCAGGCACAACATAAGAAAGCATTCTCTGGTAGTGGGTTATCAAAAGAATTGCATTTTCCTTTGTATGAAATTTGTTGATTCCTTCACAAACAATTTTTAGCGCGTCTATATCTAAACCAGAATCGGTTTCATCCAGTATCGCAAATATAGGATTCATTAAATTCATCTGCAAGATTTCATGGCGTTTTTTTTCTCCACCTGAAAAACCTTCATTCACATATCTTGTAATAAAAGCCTCATCTATTTGCAAGAGTCCCATTTTCTCTTTCAGCTCTTTGCGAAATTCTTTAACCGGGATATCTTTTCCACGGATAGATTTTAAAATAGTCCGCAAAAAATTGACTACCGTTACACCTGAGATGGAAGTTGGGTATTGAAACGAAAGAAAAATTCCTTTTCTTGCACGCTCATCAACTGAAAGTGAAAGTATCGACTCTCCATTTAGAAAAATGTCACCGGATGTAACCTTATACGAGGGATGACCCATTAAGACATTAGATAGGGTACTTTTTCCTGAACCATTTTTTCCCATGATCGCGTGTACTTCACCTTTTTGTATTTTCAGGTTTACGCCTTTTAGAATTTCTTTTCCGTTTATAGATGCACTAAGATTAGAAATATTGAGTAGTTCTGCCAAATAAAAGTCTCCATTACCAGTTTTTTCGATTACACTACCGTGAAAACACCTTTCAGAAAATCAGGGCTTTGAAGAGCAGAAAAAACTTTTGATGCTATTTGTTAGACTATTTTAGAATTATTCTGATATAGTTTTTATGTGTGAGACATAGAAAAAAAACATAGAAGCAAAGTTTGAATACATTTTCACTAAATACGATACATTATGTGTCTAAAATTACCTTAGCAATTAGGATAACTGATTCAGTAATGGAAAATGTAAATATGACATATTGCTTTCTGGTCTGTAGATCGTATAAAGGCTCGGTGACTCCCCATTTTTTATTGAAGTGGTAAACCTCTGCTTTGTGTTGGGCAAAATACGGCTTCCAAGCAAAATTATTCCCTATGTCACTTATAATTTCTTTCCATTCAGAGTTCTCTTTTCTTTCATAAGTCGGGGTGATTTGATACCCGTGTAGATCACAAAAAAATATGTGGCTAATATCTGTTGGAAATGTTCTCAAAACCTCCGAGACATAACGGAAAAGTTCGTCTCCTTCCTTTTTTTCGATATCTTTGAGTATATTGGAAAGTTTATCTACAATTTCTTGTTGTCTTTGGAAATCCTGTGCAATTTCAAGAAACCGAAGACCACTAAATTTTTCTAAGATAGTTTTTAAATTTTTCGAGAAATGGGAGGTGACTTGAAATTCCTTTGTGGCTTTAGAAAAATAAAATCCCTGAAGTAAGTTTGCTCCCATCGAAAGAGCCAAAATTAACTCTTCTTCGGTTTCAACTCCTTCAAACAACAGGTCAGATCCTAATTTTATAGACATCTTAGAAATCGCATTCAAGACTTGTCGAAAAGAGGCTTTGTTTAAACTCTCTCTCATAATCTTTATATCAACTTTTATTATATCTGGGTGGATATAGCCGATTCTTTCCAAACTGGATGAACCCACTCCCATGTCATCTATGGCTATTTTAAACCCATAATTTCTAAACACATTGACTAAGCGAATTAGCTTTTCTATTTCCCCTTGAAACTCTTCTTCTGTAATCTCGATTACAATATTTTTTTTATTTATACCATATTTTTCAGCCAATTGAATGATATGGAATCTTTCAGGATTCATAAAATCTTCTGTGTGAATGACTGAGAGTTGGTTTGGCATCATATTAAAAAAAAGCTGGGTGTTTGACCCGGATTCTTTTAGCTGCTTGACCGCTTTTTCTCTTATGATTCTGTCAATATTGATGTTTTCGACAATATTTTCTTTGGGGTTGTGGAACTTCGGGCCTAAAGATTTATACTCGTTTGGCGGTACGAATTGTCTGCCCAACACCTCATAGCCTATAATATTTCTTGTAGATGTTTGAATAATAGGTTGAAAGTGAGGAACGATACTGTCCTCTCCTATAAATTCTGGAATTTGTTCATTTTTATTCATTTTTAGCATTTTTGATCTTATCATTTCATATTTTATTTAATTATTAGAATGTCTATCTTTTAACTCGAATTTTACCAGAAAAATACACAAAATTACACATTTTTGACTTTATTTATTCTAACTTTTTTGATTGAATTATATTAAGCATTCTATAATTTATTGCTTATGGCTATTAGACTAAAAAAAAATGAAAATTTTCGCTTAAACTTTAAATTATTTGAAAACGAATTAAAATTAAAAACAAAAAATTTTTTAGAAAATCCCGGGTTGTATCAAAAATTAAACCTGTCTGAAAATATCATTATTGCAGAAGAAGTGCTGATCGGAATGTCATTAGTGGCTTGCGGTTTCTATTTTCTGGGTAATGTGTTTTTATACGATAGAAGAAAAAAGCAATTTTTACACAGAAATTATCAAAGTTTTTTGCAGAGAGGTTTTTCATTCCAAGGATATCCAGAAAATGGATTTTGGACTTTCGATAAAAATCCAATTCGATTTAGTTATCGATCCGATTTAACGTTAGAGCATGGATACTTACATTCTTCGATCATCGACCCATCTATTAACCTACAGTTAGACACACTGGTCAATCTTTCAGAAAAAAATGTAAATAAGGTTAGCTCAATCTTAGAATTTCCTTCAGGAAAAATTTTTTCTGAAAGGGCAATAGGTTATCCTTGCCAAGGGGTTGTAAGCTGGAACGACAAGGTTTATGATTTTTCACCCAAGACAGACAAACTGATTAGTTTTTTCTCCGCAGGGAATTGTCCAGATCTACAATACATCAGCCTATATTTTCTTGGTTCTCAAAAAAAATCTCAAACTATAGCAGGCTTTTTTTCTAATAGATTGGATGAGAAAAATCATTCAGAAAATATTGTTTGGAAGAATGGAAAACCTATACGGTTTCAGTCACTTGATTTTAATTTGAATAAGTCGCAGAAAACTTGTACTATGAAAAATTCAAATTGTGAATTGCGATTTATTCCTGAGAATTATATCGTTCAAAAAATACCTGGAAAATTTTTTCCAATTGAAAAATTTAAAATCTTTGGAAAGGTATCTGGAAAAATTCGTCTTGGAAATATTTCAGAATCTATAAAAGAAGTAGATGCTTTTTTTGAGTTTTAGAGTATTCTAAAATTTTTATTTTTATTCTAAAAGAAAGTTTTTGCAAGATTTGTAAATTTATGACTATGCCCTATTGTTTTTTGCTTTTTAAGGTTTGCTCTGTTTTTATTTCGTTTTTCTTCTTTTCTTTTCGTCAGGTTTGTGTCGTTTTAGTCTGTTGTAGCGAGTTGCTTTTCTCTTGGAAAGGTAAGCTCCCCCCGCAATCGTGGTCACCGGGGTGGGAACTCCATTCTCGAAGAATCTGCTGGGGAGAATTATGTCCCATTCGGCAAGGTCAACCAACAAAAGAGTAAAAGAGCGGTCTTTGTATGCCAAGCCAGTCTGCAAGAACCCAAGCTCAATCCAGTCTTCGTTATTCGGGAATAAAAATTTTCTGCAAATTCTGTCCGACTTCAAACCTAAGCTTTTGACACTTCTCCATCTTCTCAAAAGTCCCCAAAGAATCACATTTCTGTATCTATTCAACAGTGCGTGCAAATATTTTCGTCTCTGAAAACCCGTTGTTCTCCTATTAAACTGTCCATATATTTTGCTTGAACAAACAAGCTCGATTGTGTTTATGTAAATTTTGTGGGTTCATAAATTTCTCCTTAAAAAGCAAATTTTCTGCTCTCCTTTATAAGGTAAAAAAAGTTTGCTTTAGAAAAAAAAATTTTGCAATTTTTGAAAATTTTTTTAGCTTTTACAGAAAAAGTCCCAAATCTGCACTAAAGGCGTAATCCACCTAAAACGATGGAGTTCCCACATTTTTGCGTGAAAGGTGAACAATTGGTATAAAGCATGCACTTAACAGAAAAGAGTGGAGATCCCACATTTTTGCAGAAAATCTCTACTATTAGTATAAAACACGAACTCAATAAATGGATCACCTGCAAAAAGTCATTCTTGAAAAAAAACACCCTCAAATATTTAAGATAAATCATTATTTACTAGATAGCCCGCCTCTTGCAACGCAAGGGCTGGGCTAAAATAAAAAACTTCCCTAAAATGGAATTTGTTGGAAAAAAATTAAGTTGCTTTTCTCAATCGCTCGGCTTCAATTTTATTGTATTCGTGCACAGCCTCTTCGTCTTTTTCTACATTATTTATTACAAGAAACCATGCGAGACCACAAGGTATCCAGAATAAGATAGAAATACTTAGAGCATTTCCCCTGTCTGGAATCAACCCAAGAATAATTGCGCTAATGGCCGGACCAAGTCCTTTCCCCAGGTCATCAGTCAGGTTGTATAATGAAAAGATCGCACTGCGTGTTTTTGCAGTATTGGTGCTTATAAGGATTGCACGTACATTGGCACCTGTGAGAGAGATGAAAAAACCTGCAACGATATTCATAAAGATAAATGATGGAGATTTGACTAATTCACCTGCGTGGAGTAAATACAAACAGGGGATAATTCCCACAAAAACCATTGCCATAGAAAAAATAGATTGTAGAATTTTCTTCTTATTGTATAACCACTGCCCGATAAGACCTCCTGAAAAAGTTCCAAGAAATACTCCTATTGCAGCAAATGTCAAAAGACCTGTTGCTTCCGTCTTTCCCATCCTATATACAGATTCATAATAATCTACTAAAAATACAAAAAACACTCCCCAAGGAATACATCCTGGAATACCTTGCAAAAAAATTCCAATATTTGTTTTATTGGAAAATAATAATTTCACGTCTTGCCAGCTAAGTTTGTGGCTAAGTTCATCTTGTTCTACACCTTGAAGCTCTTTTTCTGCACCACCTCTAGTTGGCTCTTTGCAAAAAATAGCATAGACTGCTGCAAATAGAAATGAAGGAAGCGCCATCACTACAAAGCTTGTTCTCCAACCATCGATTGGGTCTCTTTCCCCCAGAATTCCTCCGGCTAATTGACCAACCCCTATTCCAAGGCCCATCGCAAGAGAAATCCAAGCGGATGCGGTAGCCCTCGATTTTGGTGAAAAATAGTCTCCTATGACAGAAAATAATAATGGGAACATTCCTCCAAGACCAAAGCCGCACAATGTACGATAGACTACAAATTCTGTATAGGAACTTGAATAAGCTGTCAATAGGCAAGGAATTTCTCCCATTAAAACTGAAGTTAAGAGTAGATTTTTTCTACTGAATTTTTGAGCTAAATAGCCCATGCTTAAAGAAACTGCCCCCCCAAGGATGAAAAATAAGATTGGGATTAGCCCCCCCATATACCAATCAATATCTTTTTGCTCGGTAATCATAAAAGAGTGAGCGATATTTTTTAAATTAGGTGCGATTAAGTTTTGGTCTCCAAATAGAAAAAAGGCCATTCCGATAATCATCCAAAAGGCAAGAATTGCCCTCCACCCGTGGTTGGCAAGTTCACCCAATCCGAGAAAACGAAGTAAAGAAGTATTGGATTTATCCATTGCGGTTGCTGTCATATTTTTCCCTCAGTTTCGCTAAAATGATTCTTATCATAAATTACTCAAGTGAAAATTAAAAATCACAATTTTTAGAAATCACTTGACCTGTTTTCTAATTTCTCATTTTTTATGTTTAGATTTGGAAAATACTATGGCATACAATAACACTCAAGACTTTTTTCATTCATCTATTGATGGAACTAAATTATTCTACCAATCTTGGCAGAAAGTAAAACCGGGCACTGGCAGGGTCATGGTATTTCAGCATGGTTTTGGGGAGCATAGCGACAGGTACGGTAACTTATTAGACAAATTCCAAAATAGCGATATGAATTTTTATGCCTTAGATTCAAGAGGTCATGGTCGCTCTGAAGGAAAAAGGGGACACGTCGATCAATTTCAACTATACATAGATGATTTAAGCGATCTTATCAAGATTGTAAAAGAAAAAGAAAAAGTGCAGAAAGTTTTCTTACTTGGTCATTCTCTTGGTGGAGTGATTGTTTTACAATATGCGATTCAGGGGATCAATCAGGAAAGTTTAATTGCCCTGTTAGTTTGTTCTCCCGCAATCAAAGTAAAAATGAATTTAGACAAGCAGATTAAGAAAAAAATAGCCGGGTTTTTAGCAAACTTTTTTCCTGCTGTTACATTGGATGCAGGATTGGATTTAAAATATCTTAGCAACGACCCATCTACTATTGATGCATACAAAGCAGACCCTTTAGTTCACGGTAAGGTATCTTTTCAGATGGCTACGAATCTTTTCAATCTCTCCAGATCCATTCGAGAAAAAGCGGGAATTATCAAGGTTCCGGTCTATTTAATTCATGGAAGTGAAGACGGTATCGTTGATATAGAAGGCTCAAAAGAATTGTACCAACACTTGATCTATAAAAATAAACAATTTAAGATTTATCAAGGGCTATACCATGAACTTATGAATGAAACACCTGAAGAAAGAGAGAAGGTTTTAAGTGATTTAAAAAACTATGTTGATTCTATCATGCCTGAAAAGTTGAAATAATCTAAAATCAGTAATGCCTAAGTCTATCCTTATCACGCAATGCTTACAAAATGATTTTGTAGAATTATTACAAAAATATGATCCAATCCCCAACCTTCTTCATGTCGGATTTGAAGAAGCAAAAAGACTGTTAAGTGAAAAAGCAGAGGAAGGCCCGATAGATTCTGTTATGGAGTGGGCCTACCTTTGTTCGGAAGAAGATTTAGAAATCATTCATATTCGAGATTGGCACGATCCTAAAGATCAAGATCAGAAACAACACTTGAAGTATTTTGGTGATCATTGTTTGAAAAACACAAAAGGTGCAGAATTTGTATTTGAAAAAAAAATTCTTCCAAGTAGAAAGCATAGCATTGTAAACGCAAGCGGGTTAAACGATTTTTTAAATACGAATCTTGAAAGAATTTTAACTCCATTCAAAAATGAAAAAATAAAAGTAGGAATCATCGGAGTATGGACTGAAGCAAAAATATTTTTCTTGGCATATGATTTAATTACACGCTATCCGAATTTTGAGGTTGTTACTTGTAGTGCACTGACAGCAAGTTCTTCAAGGGCAATGCACTTTATAGCTTTGGATCAACTTCATGATATACTCGGTGTAAAAATATTTTCATCTATTGGTGCTTTTACTCACCACCTGACAAATTCAATGCCAAAACTTACTGGGAATATTCATGGTGATAAAAGTTTAGAAAAACTATTGTTTGAGCCCGGGTATGAAATAAAAGACACTGATAAGAAAATACTATCCTATTTGTTTCGAGATTGCAAGACAGTAGAGTTAGAATGTTTAGATGGTGGGTTTTCCGGAAATCTTGTTTTGAAAGCGAAGGGACATGATGTACTTGGACATATTCAAGTTCCCACAGTAGTGAAAGTTGGGGAGAGAAATTCAATCGCAAGAGAAAGAAATTCATTTGAGAGAATCCAAGAAGTGCTGGGGAATAACGCCCCCAATATTGTAGATTTTGCTGAGCTTGAAGACAGGGGTGGGATTAAATATCGATACGCAGCTATGCTCGACGGAGATGTAAAAACTTTTCAAAAATTATACGCAAAATCTGAAGATATCGAGAAAATTCATAAAATTTTAGAAATAGTATTTTTAAATCAACTCGGAAGGCTTTATGAAGCTGCAAGATCAGAAAAATTAAATCTTCTGCATTACTATGATTTTCAAAATAAATATGCATCTTCTATCCGTAAAAATATCGAATCTTTGATAGGAAAAAAAGCTAATGGAGAAAAAATAGAAATATTAAAAGGAGAGTTTATTCCCAATATATGCAATTTTTATGAAAGAGATTTGGATTCTCTAAGGGAGTATAACTCTGTATCTCATTACATGTCCTACGTACACGGAGATTTAAATGGAGCGAACATTATAATTGATTCACAAGAGAATGTGTGGATCATTGATTATTTTCATACTCATAGAGGTCATATTTTAAAAGATTTAGTGAAGTTAGAAAATGATATTTTATATATATTTACTAAAATTGAAAATGAAGAAGATTTAAAAGAAGGGTTTCGCTTAACGGATATATTGATTAATTGTCCTGACTTAGGGATTCCTGTTACAAATGAAAGAGTGTCTGAATTTAAAAATCCTTTCATTATCAAAGCGCTAAACACTATCGTAAAGCTAAGGCAGTTCTATCCTTCGCTCATTCAATCCGATAGAGACCCTTATCAGCTATATGTTCCTATAGTGCGTTATGCGATGCACACCCTTTCATTTGATGAGTCGAGTGACTTGCAAAAGCAGTGGGCATTGTACACCGGCTCTTTGTGCTCTAAAAAAATTCAAGAATATTTAAAAAAATCTAAAGAGTTAAGAGTGGATTTTTTAAATTTGTCTAAATTAGAGCCGAACAAAATAGGGATTACAATTCTTCCCGGAAGAAAAGATCGCAATAGAAATTTAAAAGATGATATTCAAACAATACGCGAGAATAATATTCAAAGTGTTCTCTGTTTGATGACGATGAATGAGTTCACTGAATATGGCGTAGAAAATCTGCTATCGTCTTATAAAGATTCTGGACTCATCTCGATGCATATTCCCATAAAAGATCAAGGAATTCCTTCAAAAGAAGTAATGGATCAAATCATAATTTGGGTCAATCAAGAGTTAGAAAATCGTCGTAATGTATTAATCCATTGTGTAGGTGGGCTTGGCAGATCAGGTACGATCGCTGCGACTTTTATAAAAGGTAAATTTAATCTATCGGGAGATGATGCAATTGCAATCGTGAGAGAATCGAGAAGTGAGAGGGCAATTGAAACTAAGGAACAAGAAGAATTTATTCAAAATTACCACACCCCGGAAAAAACAGTGCGGGGTCTAAATCAAATAGCCACATTTCTGTAAGAATAGAGTTTTTAGAATTTGTGGCTTACTTGAGATCTCACTTACTTCTCTTTTTTATTAAAATATTTTTCAATATTTTCTTTTAGCTCATCAAATCTTACCAGACTCCAAGCTAAATTGACTTTCAGTTTTACCGCATTATCGCTAAAGTTTGTCTCTCCACTTTTTCTAAAACCTTCAAAAGCTCCTTGCATTGAATCTTTTTTCTTTGAGAGATTGTTTACCATTTTTTCCCAAACCTCTTTAGAAGTCTGAAGTGCCCCAATTCCAACATTTACTATATCCTGTAATTTCGTTTCCATTGTACAGTCCTTTGAATAACTAACTATAATCATTCAATCTCCATTATTTTGCACTGCACTATAAAGTCAAGAAGATTTTACTTAATAATATTATTATGTCATTTATTTTTTTACTTTTTGCAATAATTTATACAAGCCTTGTATTAAATGCGTAATCCTCCGAAATAAGTGGAGTTCCCACATTTTTGCACAAAAAGTGCAAAACTTATATTAAACGCGTAATTCGCCGAAATAGGTGGAGTTCCCACATTTTTACACAAAAAGTGCAAAACTTGTATTAAACGCGTAATCCTCCGAAATAAGTGGAGTTCCCACATTTTTGCACAAAAAGTGCAAGACTTGTATTAAATGCGTAATCCTCCGAAATAGGTGGAGTTCCCACATTTTTACATAAAAAGTGCAAAACTTATATTAAACGCGTAATTCGCTGAAATAGGTGGAGTTCCCACATTTTTACACGGATAAAAAGGAGGGAGTATGCACACCCTCCTTATTTGCTTTTCATCAGAAGTTGTGAGCTTTTCTACACCCTTCACTCAATTTGTCTTTATTTTTTTCTAGACAATCTCTCATTCTACCTTCTCCCGGTTTAGTGCTTGAGCAGAATTTAGAAATATTGTCTTTGCAGGCTTTGTGGCGTTCATTCCGATCGTTCTGGTGGTGTCTTTTTCCTCTTGGGGGTCTTGCCCAAATAGAAATCGAAGCAATTACAAAAAATACTACAACGAATTTAAATATAGTTTTCATGGATTAGTCTCCTAAAACTTATTTTTTGAATTTCAAATAGATTTGTCAATTTAAGTTTTTCTAAAATTCAATATTTAGAGTTTTTCAGGTTTGTAACTCGGGAATATTTTTGTAAAACTCTAAGCACTCGGGATTAAGGAGTGCATCTAAATTTGTAATAGGCTCACCTGCAACAGCTCTTTTTACGCTAATCTCAACTTTTTTCATATTTAGAGTATAAGGTATGTCCGGGACTTCGATGATTTTTGCAGGGACGTGCCTTGGAGAAATTTCTTTTTTAATTTTGTTTTCGATTTTTTTCATGAGTTCTCTGTCCAAATAAAAATCTTTTTTCATTTTTACAAAAAGTAAAATTCTTTCATCGTTTTGAAAATTTTGTCCAATCACTACACTATCGTCAATTTCAGAAAATTCTTCTAGTTGTCTGTAAATATCTGAGGTACCGATTCTTACTCCACCGGGATTTAAGGTCGCATCAGACCTACCATAAATAATGACTCCCTCAGTATCCGTAATTTCTGCAAAATCGCCGTGTCTCCAAATATTAGGGTAAACGTCAAAGTAAGCCTTATGGTACTTAGAGCCATCTGGATCATTCCAAAAGAAAATAGGCATAGAAGGGAATGGAGACTTGCAGACTAACTCGCCTTTTTCATTTCTTACACTCTTTCCTTCCAAGTTAAAAATATCTACGTCCATTCCAAGCCCTCTACACTGCAATTCACCTTTGTAAACCGGAAGAGTAGGGGAGCCAAGTGCAAAGCATCCGTTAAGATCAGTCCCACCTGAAATTGAAGATAGCCTAAGGTCTTGTTTGATTTCTTTATAAACAAATTCAAAATTTTCTTTTGATAGAACCGAGCCTGTGGAAAGAATGGATTTAAGGTTATGCAATGAAAATTTTTCTTTAGGGTGAAATTTTTCTGATTCGAGGGAAGTTAGGTACCTTGCACTTGTTCCGAATATTTGAAAATTTTCTTTGTCAGCGTATTCCCAGAGCACTTCCGGCCCCGGGTAAAATGGGTTTCCATCAAAAAGTACGATAGTTGCACCTACTGCAAGAGAAGAAACAAGCCAATTCCACATCATCCAGCCACAAGTAGTAAAGTAAAAAATTCTATCCCCTCTTTTTAAATTTGTGTGAAGTACCAATTCTTTCAAATGGTTGATTAAAACTCCAGCACCTTGAACCATGCACTTAGGAAGACCTGTAGTCCCGGAAGAATACATGATATAAACTGGATGGTTTACGGTGAGCTCTTCAAATTGAATTTCTTTATTTTTCTTACTTAGAAAATCATCGTAAGAAACAGAGTTTGGAATTTGTGAAAAATCATCTAGCCCTTCTACAAAAGGAATAATGACTACCTTTTCGATAGAAGGAATTTGTTTATTGATTTCAGAAATCTTCTCAATGCAGCTGATTTTTTTTCCTTTGAAATAATATCCGTTTGCGGCAAATAAAACCTTAGGAGAAATTTGCCCAAACCTATCGACTACTCCACTTGTTCCAAAGTCAGGAGAAGAGCTTGACCATAGCGCCCCAATACTTGTAGTAGATAGCATGGCAATTACGGTTTCCGGTATATTTGGTAAAAATGCAGCAACCCTGTCTCCAGATTTTACTCCTATTTCTCTTAAAGAAAAAGATAGTTTTCCTACAGACTCGTTTAATTCTTTGAAGCTGATTCTACGAATTTCTTTATCTTCTGATTTAGATAGAATTGCGATTTTCTCATCATTAAATTTTAATAAGTTTTCTGCAAAATTGAGTCTTCCGTCTAAAAACCAATTTGAATTAGGCATTTTTTTTCTATCGTCGATAACTTTCGTGTAGTTTTTGGTGAATTTTACATCTGTGAATTTACAAACTAAATCCCAAAAAGTTTCCATTTCGTTAATAGAAAAGTTATAGAGATCTTTATAGCTTTGAAATTGGTTATTTGTATTTGAGTTTACAAATTGGGTAAACATAGCCATATTCGATTCTTCTAATTCTTTGTGTCCTGGTACCCAAAGAGGTTTTTTCTTATCTTCCAATTTTTTTTCCTTTTACTCTACCTTTATAGAATTCCAATAAAAAATTTCAACTAAAAGTACTTTCTAAAAAATTTAGTTTTTTTAAGAATGCTTTTAAGATTCGTGCCTGTAGCTCAATGGATAGATCGCAGGTCTCCGGAACCTGATGTCCGGGTTCGATTCCCGGCAGGCACAATTTCCATTTTAGAAAGGAAGTATTGATTTTTATTTTTTTAAAATACTATCTTATTAAAAGAATAGAAAAATTTTGTAATTAAGAGAGGTATAATTTGAGTGTTTCGGTTTTAGAAATTCTAATGATTTCAGTAGGAGTGGTACTTGGTTTATGGGGAATCATCCACCAGCTAATAGTAGGTGGAATAGTCAGTTTATTTTTACAAGGTACAAAATTGCAATTGAGGCTCGTTGTATTGGGATGGGTGGGGTACGGTGCGTTTATATCTTTTGTGGGAATTTTAACCGCAGTCATGGTAGGAATGTATGGATTAAATTCTCCGGCAACAAGAACAGTTTTATTTATTACAGTTGGTGCGATGACTTTATTCACGGGACATACTCTAATTAGTGGATTAAAAATTTTTCCTAAACCGATTCGGATTAGTTTTGCAATCGAGTCTTTGTATATTTTAGTTTGTGGTATTTCATTTGCTATCTATTGGCTCAAAATAGGCTAAATTGCTTTGACCTTCGTGTATGACAATTCTCATAATTTTTCCGTTTGAGTCATGCACTTCTTTTTTTAAGTGATAGTAAAACCATCTTGCTATATTTTCAGAGGTTGGGTTTATTTTCGAAAAGTCAGGGTGGTCGTTGATGGTTATATGGTCAATCGAGTCTATAAGCTTATTTAGCATTTTTCTAATTTTTAAAAAGTCAAAGCTGATTCCATCGGACGAAATATTATCGTTACTTTTTAGATAAATTTCTACTTTCCAAGAATGCCCATGGCAGGCTTCATCTTTCCCCTCTGGAAAATAATTGTATAAGTAATGGGACGATTCAAAAAAAGATTCGATTCGAATATAAAAATTTCCTTTTTCTTCTAAAAACATGAAAAAATACTTTCCTTTTTTTTATTCTTCTTGCATGGATGGTATTGATACTGTCTAAATAAAGTATAGCAATAATTTTTTGGAGAAATCAATGACTAGTGCCACTGCACCAAAATTTCATAAAAATATGACCATTGGAGAAGCTATTGCACTTCACCCCGATACTGCCTTGGTTCTCTCCAGTTATCATCTTGGGGGTTGTTCCAGTTGTTCAATCAGTGAATTTGAAACTATTGAACAGGCCTGTATAGGGTATGGAGTTGAAATCAACAATTTAATTGATAGCTTGAACAATCTACTGGATGCCGAATAATTTTTTTTCTTTGGTCTAAGCGAGTCTCTATTCTATTTTTCGATTGAGTAAAATGACAATCAATCCATTGTAGTTTTTTAGTATCTCTGATTTTGAAAGTTACACAAAGAAACATCGTTCCAGAAATTGCCGACATAGGCAATCACATCTTTAAGGTTGTACTTCCTCAACCTTTTTATGCACCTAATAATATTTATATTCTTCCGGGAAAAGAGCTTACGATAATTGATTCCGGCTACATAGAATCTTTACCAATACTTCAAGCCTCTTTAAAAAAAATTGGCTATTCCTTAAAGGATATAAGAAAAGTAATTTACACTCACAACCATATTGACCATATCTCTGCCTCTCTTGTCTTAAAATCGTATTCTCCTAAAGCTATTTTTTATGGATTGAAAGGGATGCAGGAAGGAATAGGAAATTATATAGAAAGTGTAGATTTGTTTAGAATTGCATCCAACGA
This sequence comes from Leptospiraceae bacterium, assembly GCA_015075105.1. Lineage (NCBI taxonomy): Bacteria > Pseudomonadati > Spirochaetota > Leptospiria > Leptospirales > Leptospiraceae > Leptospiraceae bacterium. The sequence continues at coordinate 294,556 of JABTUZ010000001.1, forward strand.
TTTATTTGTCAGAGCTTTTGAAAAAATAGAAGAAAGAAATTCTATAATTGAGTCCACTGAAAAATATTGGAATGAATTTTTTTCCAGATTCAAAGAGACTAAAAAAGGAAATCCGATTTTAAAAATTGATGTCGGATTGGAACAAGGAGATTCAGTATTTGTAGAAGAAAGGGAAATAAAAATTTTATATACTCCGGGGCACAATATCTACCATATAACTCCCTATTTAAGAAAAGAGGGTATTTATTTTTCGGGGGATCTTATTATTTCCAATCTAACTGCGATCTATTCTGAGTTTGATGGAGATTTAAGAGATTATAGAATCACATTGGATAAATTATTAGAAGAGCCTATTGTTAGAATGTTGCCGGCACATGGAGATGAAATCGCTGACCCGAAACGCTCTATTCACCTTGTAAAAAAAACCCTCGATATTTTAGAAAGAGGAATTTTGAGAAGGCTTACCGAATCCTCTCCTTCCGATTTATTAAATTTAATGGAAGCTGCAATCGGGAAAAAAGTGTATTCAGGCGGACATCTTCCAACTGCGCTTGCGTTGGTGTATTCTCTTGTAAAAAGTTTGGAAAGGAAAAAAAAACTTACAATTGAGAAGCGTGAAGACGGATACGAAAAATTTTACATAGTAAATTAGAAAAAATTCTTTTTCTTTTATGAAAAGGCATAAGATTTTTGCAATTTTTTTATAAAAGTTATATTTCCTGCTTGAAAAGTCGATAATAAAAATAGTAGCATTGATTATCGGAAGGTTTTTGAATATGGCAAAGAAAATTATCTTATGTGTTTTATTTGTTAGCGCTTTTTACCCTATTATGTCTCAACAGAAAAGTGATGATGCAGCGTCTAAAGAGAATGATATTTTTCAAGACAAGCAGAGCGCTTATACCCGGTCTCTTACTCGGATTATTGCTGAATTAGAGAAATCCATAGAAATTCGTTTAAAAGATTTAGAAGCCAAACACGATCAATTAGTTGTGCTTAGACCCGAATTAAAAAACAAGCAAACCATTGTAACTGAGGATATTCCTTATGTAATCGACGAAGGTTATGAGAGTAATCTTTACAAATATATTTCTTTTGTTTTTGAAGAAGGCGGAAAAGTTAAAGAGATTCGACTTGGCTCAAAAAAGAAGAGAATCCACTACGAGTATGCTTATGAAAATAAAACTATGATTTTTGTTCCTCCAAGGGTTATAGATACAAAAATTGTGCTAGAGAGAGCAGATAGAATTGAAACAACAGTATTAAACCACATATCTTATGATAATCAGATTCGTGCGCTTAGATATATTGAGGCAAGCCTTCGCTCTTCTATTTATCGTATGGATGTGATGATGGTTCTCTACAAAGAAACAAAAGACAGAAGAAATCTCTACCAAATCAGTATTTGATTTACAAATATAATTTTGGTAGAGATATAGATTTGTGATTTAGGAAAAAATAATTCAATTTGATTATTTTTTCCAAATTACTGAAAATGCACCTCTCAAGTCTCCCATCTTGTAACCTGTCGCTTTGTCCAAAGGATATAGCTTTGCAATTTTTTCCTTAGTTTGTGAATCAATTTCTTTGTCACCGTGGCATTTCAAGCAAGTTTCGTTTATTATAAAAATCGGTTTTAGAAATCGAACTTCTGTATCTGTTTCTTCTAAGAAAATATTGACTGTTTGTTTTTCAGAGATTTGTTTTTCCCAGTTTTCTATTGCCTTTTTTTCCCAATCATTTGGAAAGTGATCTGGGTTTCGATTTTTTAGGGACACTCTTCTGAACTTAGCTTTATCGAGTTTTGAAAAGTTTTCTTCCATTTTAGGTGATGCGTCTTTACAGACTTCTATTGCACCTGATGTCCCACTTTTTTGAATGGAAGTCTGTAGTGTGCCCAACAATTCTTTTTGAAATTCAGCGAGATACCGGTTGGTTTTCTCCTGAATCATTTCAAGTCTTGCTTTTTTTTGGTTACAACTACATAAACCAAAAAGCAAAATCAGAATACCGATGGTTGTTTGAAGTATTTTCTTTTTCATTATATTTCCTTTTATAGAAATTTACTTCATGGAGAGTGCCATGTCAAGAGCAAATTTAGCTCCATTGTAAATCTGATTTTGACTATTTCGAATAATACACTCGTTCATTCTTAGGCTCAAATTTTTTTCTTCGCAAAGTAGATTGATCATATCCATTGAGTGAGATACTTCCCTGCACTCAGTAGTCCCTTCTCCTAATTCTATGGAGCGAAAAACAGATTGAGCTTCGTGCTCCCCAACTCTTCGAATAAATATTTTAGGAATAGGGTAGAAGGCAAGCTCCGATGGTTTTGTAATAAGTATATCTGAAATACGGATGAGTTTGTCTGTAGTACTAAATGCTTCAAAATAGTTTTCAAAGTAGAATAAGGTTACCGGCTTTAGATTTTTTTCATTTTCGCTTAGGTCATTTTTTTTGCAAAATTGAAAAAGCGAATCTGTGTCAGAAATTATTTCTGTTTCAATATTTGATTTTTCAAAAAAATCTTTTAGTGTATCGAAGAAGCCTTTATGATTTCCTGCATTTAGAAATAAATACAATTCTTTATCTCGTAGTTTATTTCCCAGATTTTTTAAAAGCTCTAAGATATATTTCTTTTGTGCCCCTGCCCCTCCGATTGGGAGTAAGAGTCTTTTTGGGCATCTCTTTTGGATTCTTTTTATTCTTTTTTCTGAATCTTTTATAGAATTTGTAGCGACATCAAAAGATACCCAGTGACCTGCCACAGCCAAATTTTCTTTTGGGATTCCCATATCAATAAATTTCATATAGGAAGATGGGCTTTGCACTAAATTCATTGCCTTGGGTACAAGTAAAAAGTATTGGGGAAGATTGTCCGGTACAAGATGGACTATTTTTTCAAATCCACATGAAGCTGCTATTTGCCCGTTTATCGGGTAGGTAGATATATAGGGAAGGTGAAAGGATACGTCTTTTAGTAGATTTTTTAGATCGTTTGCAAGCATGGTAGAAAATTGCAGCGAATATACATTGCCTTGAGAAGTGACAAGTCCAAGCGCCCATTCTAAGCCCCCTCCAAGCTCAGATGCGTATCTGCTAAGAGAGCTGTAAACCCCATCGACCTCTTTTACTATGTTTGCTTCTTTAGATTCAATTTCTACTAAGTCGTGAAGGTGGACTTCCTTTTTTTTATCTATAGCATGGGAATAAACAGAATACGCCATTCTATGATGACCATAACCCATTCTAACAGTACCTACAACGATACCGGAATTAATTTTTGGTCCTTCTCCATTTTTTATTAGCTTTAGATATTTTGAATATTTTGTGGAAGTGGAAGTTAGGGGAATTGTTGCGGATAAGTCCGGTCTGTGTTTTACCAATAGACCTTGTTTCAAGAGAAGTAGAGATGAGTTGATCAGTAAATTTGAGGGCAGTCCAAATAACTCTTCTTTATTCATTTTATGCTCCGGCTAAAAGTTTTGCTTGTGCTTGAAGTTCCAACATCTGCTCTTTTGTATCATTAGAAATTTTCTTCATTCCTTCTTCCAGAGAATAATTCAGATAATCTCTGTGATCAATTTTTTTACCGTAAGAGACTAAAACTTTTTTATAGGTCACTCTTTTTTTAATAGAGCAAACTTCTTCGGGTAGTCCCATGAATGCTCTTAGAATTGGCGCGATTGGAATATCTGAAATTGTTTCTTCAATCGGGGTGATGATAAATGGGGTAATATCAACCTTGTTTCGGATAGAAAACGCAGAGAATCCTTCGTGGAAGTCAACCATTCCTTTAGTAAAATCATTTCTAACCATATAGTCGTGACCCTCTGGAAAAATACCAAGTACTTCTCCTCTTTTGAATACTTGCTGGATCATTTTAATACTCGACATGGAAACTTTACTGTCTATTGCCATTGGAATACATCCTGCTTTAGAAATTAAATCCTTAAAAAGAGGAATTCTAAAAGTATAATCTGCCGCTACCCAAGAGATAAATCTAGGAAAAGTTGCAGATACTACAAAAGGATCCATGTCGCTTCTATGATTTCCTACTATGATGAGTTTTCCTGATGGTGGGACATTGTGAATCCCGTGTACCACAGTATTCACAGCCATATTAAAAAAAGGGGTTACAATACTTTTTAGTTGATTGAAGGTCTTGACCGGATCGTTCATTCGCCCCCAAGAAGGGAAGACCACCAGCCTTTTTTTTGTTCTTCTGGTAAATTTGCCTTAGAATCGGTAGAATCTTCAGTGGACAGGCTCGGCCGTCTTTCAGGAATAAAATCTCTTTTTCTTTTGGTGGCGGCAGGAAGATTTTTCCTCAACTCTTCTAATTCTTTTTGAGCAGAAATATTCGACTTGATGTAGACGCGAATATCTTCCCACTCTTCATCGTAATCATTTCCATAGGTGGCATAATTTAAGAGATCAATGCTATCGAACTCGGTCATAAAGGTAAATGTTTTCTATAATATAGGAATGTCAAGTTGAATAGTTTCACATTCTTTAGAATTTATGACTCTTCTGCAAAAATTCTAAGGAGGGTTTTTCAACGCTGGGAATGGCATTTTCTCTGAAATTTTAAGTTTATTTATTTCCGTAAATGGCTTTTTGCAGACTCGCCGAAGATAAATTTTTCTTGACCTGTGTTTTACAATTTGTTTTTTTTAAGCAAATGGATTCCCATGAAAATTTAAACCCCCTTTTATCCATACACGAAGTATCTATTGCAATGAATTCCACTTTGGATCCGGACGGACTTCTTGAACTGATTTTAGACAGGTGTATTCAATTTTGTAGAGTAGAATCCGGTTCTTTAATGCTTGTCAACCAAAAAGAAGGTATTTTAGACATAGTAACTTCCAGAGGGTTAAACCCTGAGGTAAAAAAAGAAGTAAGACTGAAAATCGGTCAAGGTGTTACGGGAATAGTTGCCTCAACAGGAAAAGGAAAATTGGTAAACGACGTAACCAAGGATCCGTGTTATATTTCCATTAAGAAGGAAATTCAATCCGAGTTAGCAGTCCCTATGATTGTAGAAGATGTTGTGATTGGGGTGATCTCACTGGATTCGAATAGGGTTGGGGCATTTACTCAAGAGCATCTGACAATACTTTCTATCCTTGCCAATCAAGCTGCACAGATTTTTAAAAATCTTCAGACCTTTCGTAGTTTGGAGCAAAAAAATAAAATCCAGCAAGTGTTAATCGAAATATCAAAAGTAGTTACATCTTCACTCGACATGGAAGAAATCTTTCATTCTATTTTGATGGTCATGGAAAAATCTTTGAAACTTGAAAAGGGAAGTCTTGTATTATACAATCCGACTGAAGAAAATTTAAAAATAGTTGCAGCCGTTGGATTAAGCTCTGACGAAATGGAAAGAGGAATTTACCACACGGGAGAAGGAGTTACCGGAAAAGTTTTTGAATCCGG